>NZ_PJJV01000052.1:0-45462 GCF_002929655.1 Cryobacterium sp. M23 | reverse complement strand
GAACTCGCGGATCTCCTCCGTTGTGAACCCCGGGCTTATCGACATTGCCTTGCCTCCTACTGCTTGTGAAGTGACTCACAATCAGCTTGACGCAGAGGGTTGTGGGCAAAATCTCCGTCGAATTCATTCGGGCTGCGCGGTGGAGCACGGGGTGGCGGGTGGGGGGACGCACGGGTGACGCACGGGGTCGCGCACGGGGTCGCGGGTGGATGCAGAGCGCACCCGTGCGGCTGCAGATCCGGCGGGTGTTGTGGCCAACTCAGGAGATCCGTCCGGCCGGGACGGACATCCGCACCGGTTCCGCACTGGTCCGTGGGAGCCGGGCAATGCGGGCGACGGATGTCCTGAGTTGGCCACACGCGCAGGCTCGGCCGGGCCTGACCCGCGACGGGTGTCCTGCGTTGGCCACACGCGCAGGCTCGGCCGGGCCTGACCCGCGGCGGAGCCCGGGATCCCCACACCCGCGAAACCCCCTGGCCGTCAGGTACACGCAGCTAGACGGGCTCCCCCGCGGTCTCGGCCGCCGGGATGCTCTGGCCGGGGACGGCATCCTCGCGGCGCGACTCCGCGTGTGGCGCGGTGCCGGACAGCCGCAGCGTCGCCAGGAAGCCGAGCACGAGGAACCCGGCTGCGGCGTACGCCGAGTAGCGGGTGCCGTCGCTGAACGCCTCGCGGGCGGCATCCGCCAGCTCGGGGCTCCGCTCTTCGAACGACGGGATCACCGAGCCCGCACTGTCGACGACCGCGTCGACGATCTGACTCCGGGTCTCGGCAGTCAGCCCGGGCACCTCGGCCAGCTTCGCATCGAGCGACGTACCGACCGCAGTGAACAGCACGGTGCCCAGCACCGCGATGCCGAGCGCCGAGCCGATCTGCCGGGCGGTGCTGGACGTGCCGGAGCCCTGGCCGCTCTGCGCCACCGGCACATCCTTGAGCACGACGCCGGTGAGCTGGGCGGTGGCCAGCCCCACGCCGATGCCGTAGACGAACAGGAACGGCACCACGACGAGCCAGGTGGACTCGGCCGTGATGATCAGGCCGAGGCCGGCGACGCCGATGATCTCGGCGACGATCCCGAACCGCACGATCGTCTCGGGTGAGATCTTGTTGCCGAACGCCCCGGACACCCCGCTGGCCACGAATGAGCCCAGCGCGAGGGCGAGCAGCACGAATCCGGTCTGCAGGGCGTCGTAGCCGAGCACATTCTGCAGCCAGAGCGGCAGTGACAGGATGATGCCGAACTCACCGAGGGAGACGATCATGGCCGCGATGTTGCCGTTGCGGAACGACGGGATCGAGAACAGGGAGAAGGCGAGCAGGGTGGTCTTGCCGGCCCGCTGGCGGTAGAGCCCCCAGTAGATGAAGGCCACGCCGGACACGACGGTGATCAGGAACACGAATGGAATGATCGACAGCGAGTACGGCCAGGTCCAGTCTCCCGCAACCGGCGCTTTGTCGGTGAGCCACCAGCCGTAGGTGCGTCCCTCGATCAGCCCGAAGACGAGCGACGCGCTGGTGATCACCGAGAGCACGGCGCCGACGACGTCGATGCGGCGCGGCTCGCCGGCATCCTTCGATTCGAGCACGAAGACGAGTACGCCGATGACGATGACGATGCCCAGTGGCACGTTGATGCCGAATGCCCAGCGCCAGGAGAAGGAGGTGGTGAGCCAGCCGCCGAGCAGGGGGCCGACGGCCACCATGCCGCCGATGGTCGAGCCCCAGATCGCGAACGCAATGCCTCGGTCACGGCCGCGGAACGTGGCGTTGATGATCGAGAGCGTGGTGGGCAGCACCATCGCACCGCCGACGCCCTGGATCAGCCGACCCAGGATCAGGAGTTCGCCCGTCTGCGCGAGCGCCGCGAAGACGGATGATGTGGCGAAGACGATTACGCCGAGAATCAGGATGCGCCGTCGACCGAACCGGTCGGCAAGCGTTCCGAACACCAGCAGCAGGGCCGCGAAGACCAGGGTGTAGCTCTCCTGCACCCACTGCACCTGGGTCGAGGTGATCGCCAGGTCGTCGACGATCGAGGGGATGGCCACGTTGATGATTGTGGAATCGACGATGATCAGGGCGACGGCGACGCTGATGAAGACGAGACCGGCCCAGCGCCGGCGCGCCGAGGTGACGCCCGCCGGGGTGACGGGCAGGGTGGCCGGATCGCTCACGCGGTGACCGATCGGGACGTGGCGGACCTGGAGGTGCGCACGCGCACGGTGATGGTGACGATCAGGATGGCGGCCACGGCGACGATCGCCGCGATCGCCGTGGGAGTGGAGAGCAGGGTGCCGGCCAGCCGGGCCACGGCCACCCAGGCCAGGCCCCAGCACAGAGACGCGGCCGGGGCGAGACGGCCGTGGCCGTAGATCGCGAGGAACACGCCGACCAGCCCGGCGACGGCGATGACCAGCACCGCCCACAGGTCCGCGCTGAGGCCGAAGCCTTCGAAGCCGGAGGCGACGAGCACCGCGGTGACGTTGGCGGCGGTGGCGATGGCCACCCAGCCGAGGTACAGGCCCACGGTGCCGTCGGCGACGATCGTCTCAATCAGGTTTTTGGGCCGGGTGCGGAGCGTGAGCTGGAACGCCCGGATCAGCACGACCAGCAGAAGCACGATCACGGGCACACTGAGCCAGAGCAGGTCGAACTGGATGCTCAGGATCCAGGCGGCGTTCAGCACGAGCGACGCGGCGATCGGGTAGCCCAGGGCGCGTTGGCGGTCATCCGATTTCTGCGCCGGCAGGAGCTGCCACAGGGCGTAGGCGATGAGGCCGAGGTAGATCGCGGTCCAGATGCCGAAGGCCGGCCCGTCGGGGGCGATCGGGGTGGCGTCGGCGGCGAGCGCACCGCCTGACGCGTTCTGGATCGGGGTTCCGCCGGCGGCGCCGGACCCGATGAACGATCCGACGACGGCCAGGATCGCGCTCGCCAGCACCACCGTTTGACGCAGTGGATCGCTGCTCTTATTCATCTCGGTCTCCCAACGATCAGCCAGCTTAATAGTCGACGGTTTCATCCTGACCTCTTCCGCCCCCTGGAGTATGCGAAACTGCCGCATGCGCATCAACGGAGTGCACCACATCGCCATTATCGCCAGCGACTACGACGTGTCCAAGGCCTTCTACCTCGACGTTCTCGGCTGCACGCTCGAAGCGGAATACTTCCGGGCCGCGCGCCGGTCGTGGATGGGCAAGCTTGCCCTGAACGGCCACTACCTGATCGAACTGTTCTCTTTTCCCGACACCCCGCCCCGGAAGAGCGGCCCGGAAGCGCTCGGACTGCGCCACCTCGCGTTCGAGGTCGACGACGTACCGGCCGCGCGCGACGAGCTGATCGGCAAGCACGTCGAGGTTGAGGAACTGAGGGTGGACCCGAACACCGGCAAAGCGATGTTCTTCTTCCGCGACCCCGACGGGCTGCCGCTGGAAATCTACGAGCGCTGAGTCCGGACGCTATTGCTCCGGGCTGCTACTGCTCGGTCACCAGGTGGAAGACCACTCCGTCATCCTGCACGGACACGCGCAGACGGTCGAGACCGGAGACCACCAGGTCGGCCTCCAGGTCGGCGGCCCGATGGGTGCCGACGACGCCGATCGTGGCGCAGCCGGCGGCGCGGGCGGCGGCAAGGCCGGCTGGGGCATCCTCGACCACGACGCAGCGGGCCGGGTCGACGCCGAGGCGTTCGGCCGCCAGCAGGAACGGCTCGGGGAACGGCTTGCCGCGGCTGGTGTCGTCGATGGTCACCACCGTGAGCGGTGCGGGGAAGCCGGCGGCGTCCAGGCGCACCAGGCACAGCTGCCGGGCACAGGACGTGACGATCGCCCGGCGGGCCTCGGGGATGCTCGCCATGAGTTCCGCCGCGCCGGCCAGGATCCTGACGCCATCCGTGTCGGCCAGTTCGAACTCGGTCAGCCGGGTGACGGATGTCTCGACCAGCTCCTCCGCCACCAGAGTCGCGATCATCTGACGCGCCGGCACCCCGTGCTCGGGGCCGGTGAACGACGGGCCGAGGCCGGCCTCGGCACCCCAGCGCAGCCAGGACCGGGTGACCGCCTGAGTGGAGTCGACCAGGGTGCCGTCCATGTCGAAGAGCACCGCCTGGAAGACCTGCCCCTGCAGGGCCTCCTCCCGGGAGGTTTCGAGCGGGGCGATTCCGGGTTGCGTCATTGTGGTTCCATTCGTCTCTGGGCTGGTACCCCTCAAGTCTGCGCCCTCACGGAACTACGCTATGACTCATGACCACTCCTCCCCGCGCGGTGCAGAAGCCGCAGCAGCGCAGTTTCCATGACGACGTGTTCACCGACAACTACGAGTGGCTGCGCGACAAGGACAGCCCCGAGGTGATCGCGCACCTCGACGCCGAGAACACCTTCACGGATGCCCGCACCGCCCACCTGGCCCTGCTGCAGGAGCAGGTCTTCGAGGAGATCAGGGGCCGCACCCAGGAGACCGACCTCAGCGTTCCGGTGCGACAGGGCCACTGGTGGTACTACACCCGCACGGTGGAGGGGAAGGAATACGGCATCCACTGCCGTGCGCCGATCTCCGCGCCGGACGACTGGACCCCGCCGGTGCTTCCCGAGCCGATCCCCGAACACACCAGCGGGCAGGCGAGCGGGACCGCCGGTCTCCCGGGCGAGCAGATCGTGCTCGACGACAACGCCGAGGCGGCCGGCCACGAATTCTACTCGCTCGGCAGCACCGACGTGAGCGGCGACGAGAACCGGCTGCTCTACGCCGTAGACACCGAGGGCGACGAGCGGTACACCCTGCGCGTGCGCGACATCGCGACCGGCGAGAACCTCGCGGACGAGATCCCGAACACCGGCGAGGGGGCACTGTTCGACCCGAGCGGCCGCTACATCTTCTATACGACCGTGGACGACGCCTGGCGGCCCGACACCGTGTGGCGACACGAGGTGGGAACCGCGGCCGCCGCCGACGTGTCGGTCTTCCACGAACCCGACGAGCGCTTCTGGGTGGGCATCGGCCTCACCCGCAGCCGCAGGTTCCTGCTGATCGAGGCCGGCTCGAGCGTGACCACCGAGACCCGGCTGCTCGACGCCGCCGACCCGACCGGCGAGTTCGCCCTGGTCTGGCCGCGGCTGGACGGCGTCGAGTACGACGTGGAGCACGCCGTGCTGGGCGGCGAGGACCGCCTGCTGATCGTGCACAACCACCACGCGGTCAACTTCGAGCTGGTCAGTGTCTCCGTCGCCGACCCGCGGGGTGAGAAACGGATTCTACTGCCCCACGATACGGCCGTGCGCCTCGAGAGCGTCGACGCATTCCGCGACTTCGTGGTGGCCGAATACCGGCGGGACGGACTCACCCGCGTTGCCGTGAGCGCCGAGGCAGCCGACGAGGAACTCGATTTCGTCGAGCTCGGCTTCGAGGAACCGCTGTATTCCGTGGGCACGTCGGCCAATCCCGAGTGGGACACGCCGACCATCCGTCTCGGTTACACCAGCTTCGTCACGCCGTCGACGGTCTACGACCACGTGGTCGCCACCGGCGAGCGCCGGCTGCGGAAGCAGCAGCCCGTGCTCGGCCGCTACGACCCGACCCTGTTCGAGCAGCGCCGCGAGTGGGCTACCGCCGCCGACGGCACGCGCATCCCGATCTCCCTCGTCTACCGGCGTGACCTCGTCGCTCCGGGAACTCCCGCCCCGACCCTGCTCTACGGCTACGGCTCCTACGAGATCAGCATCGACCCGTCGTTCAGCATCGCCCGGCTCAGCCTGCTCGACCGCGGCATGATCTTCGCGATCGCCCACGTGCGCGGCGGCGGCGAGCTGGGTCGACTCTGGTACGAGAACGGCAAGAAGCTGCACAAGCGCAACAGCTTCACGGACTTCATCGACAGCGCCCGGCACCTGATCGACCAGGGCTACACCAGTCCCGACCGGCTCGTCGCCGAGGGCCGCAGCGCCGGCGGCCTGCTGATGGGCGCCGTGGCGAACCTGGCCCCGGAACTGTTCGCGGGCATCCTCGCCGGGGTGCCGTTCGTGGACGCGCTGACGTCGATCCTGGACCCGTCGCTGCCGCTGACCGTGATCGAGTGGGACGAGTGGGGCGACCCGCTGCACGACCCTGAGGTGTACGCCTATATGCGCGGCTACTCCCCCGTGGAGAACGTGCGCGACACGCACTACCCGCGGATACTCGCCGTGACCAGTCTCAACGACACCCGAGTGCTCTACGTCGAGCCGGCCAAGTGGGTGGCCCGGCTGCGCGAGGTGGGAGCGGATGTTCTGCTGAAGACCGAGATGTCGGCCGGCCATGGTGGGGTGTCCGGCCGGTACAGCCGGTGGCGTGAGACGGCGTTCGACTTCGCCTGGATCATCGATGCCGCCAGGGCGCATCCGTCGAGGGAAGCGGCGGTCACCGCGGTAGTTGTGTGAGCCTCAGCAGTTTTCCGGCAAATTCTCCGTCGAATTGGTTCAACCGCGGTCACTGCGCTCCGACCGCGCTGCCCACATGAGAGCATGGAGCCATGTCTGACGCCGGGTCTCCCCCGGCGCGGGCGGACTGGAAGCGGATCGCGGGACCCGTGCCCGGCGAACCGGGTGGGACCACCGATCCGCCCGTTCCGATGGGTCTCCAATTCGAGCTGCGCGAGCAGACGCCCCGCACGGACGACCGCTGGCGTGGTGCGACGGCCCGGCCGGTCACGAACGTGCGCCCCGGGCAGGGCGAGATCCGGCTCGGGGTGCGCCCGGTCATCCGAAGCGCCCGTGGCAACTGGGTACGCACGGACGTGGCGTGGAACCAACTGGGCTTTTACCGCTCCCGCCTCAACCTCAACCGCGAGCACCACCGCTGGATGAGCCAGATCCTGGCCCTGCACCGGGCCGTGCGCGGCGTCTACACCAGCCAGGAGACGGACTGGATCTACCTCGATGACTTCGTCAGCCCGCTGCTCTGGACCCTCTTCGACGAGGCCGAGACCCTGGGGCTGCGTCTCGTGGGCAGCACGAAGGATGCCACGGTCAGCGTGGGCCGCGCGGCCCACGTGAGCCTCGACGCAAGCCGGAACGCCGCCGGCGCGTTCAGCAGCACAGGCGCCGCCGGCGCGTTCAGCAGCACAGGCGCCGCCGGCGCGTTCAGCAGCACAGGCGCCGCCGGCACCCAGGGTCTGCTCCTGACCACCCGGCTCCTGTTTGACGGCACCCCGCATCCCCCCGAGCGTTCCGGGGCGATCGGCGGCCACGGGATCTACGGCTATGCCCTCGGGCCGCGCCCGGTATTCACCCTGGCCCCGACCGTCGACGGTCCGCTCACCGCCGAGCAGCGCCGGCTGCTCGGTGCGCCCGGCACGGTTCTCGTGCCTGCCGACGAGACGGCCGAGTTCCTGAGCGACTTCTATCCGGCGCTGCGGCGCACCCTGCCGGTGATCAGCACGGATGGCTCCGTGCGCTTCCCCCAGGCCGACCCACCTCTGCTCGTGCTCACCGCCTGGTTCCGGCCGAGGCAGGCGCTGGAGCTGGCCTGGCATTGGGAGTACCGCGAGGGTTCCCTGCTGAAGAAGCTGCCCATGCTGTCGTCCACGTTCACATCCACATCCACGCCCACGTCTCCCTCGAACGGAAGCCGCGACGAGCCCACCGAACGGGTCATCCACGAGCGGGCCAGGCGTCTCCTCGAGGAGGCCGGCCACCCCGACGCAGGCCCGGCCGCGACATCCGTCACCCTGCGCGGCATCGATGCGGCCGAGGTGGCCGAACGTGCGCTCCCGCGGCTGGAAACGCTGCCCGGCGTGCGCGTGGACATCCGCGGCACCCGGCCCGACTACCGCGAACTGACCGAGACTCCTGAGCTAACAATCAGCACGGTCGAGACGGACCAGCGGGACTGGTTCGACCTGGGCGTGATCGTCACGATCAATGGTCGGAGCGTGCCGTTCAGCCCGCTGTTTAAAGCTTTGGCGAAGGGGCAGGCGAAGCTCCTGCTGGTCGACAACAGCTACCTGTCGCTGCGGCAGCCGGCTTTCGAGCGCCTGCACGAACTGATCACCGAGGCCCGCGCCCTGCAGGAATGGGACACCGGCCTGCGCATCAGCCGCTACCAGGCTGCCCTCTGGAGCGACTTCGAGGACCTCGCCGACGACACCGAGCAGGCCGTGGCGTGGCGGGCGGCCGTGTCCGGGCTGATCGGCTTGTCCAAGGGCGCCGACGACGCCGAGCACGCCCCGCCCACCCCGCTGCCGGCCGCCGTGCACGCCACCCTGCGCCCATACCAGGCGCAGGGCTTCACCTGGCTGACCTTCCTCTGGCAGCACCAGCTGGGCGGAATCCTCGCCGACGACATGGGCCTCGGCAAGACCCTGCAGACGCTCGCACTCCTGGCGCACGCGACCGCGCAGCCGGCCGGGCAGGCCCACCCAGCCGGGCACGCCCACCCGGCCGGGCACGCCCACCCGGCCGGGCACGCCCACCCGGCCGACCCGGCCCAGCGGCGGCCGTTCCTGGTCGTCGCCCCGACATCCGTCGTCGCCACCTGGCGCTCCGAGGCCGCCCGCTTCACGCCCGGCCTCGACGTTCGGGTGATCACAGCCACCGAGGCGGCCGGTGGCATCCCGCTGACGGATGCCGCGGCCGGCGCCGACGTCGTCCTCACCTCCTACACGCTGTTCCGTCTCGACTTCGAGGCCTACCAGGCGCACGGCTGGGCCGGGCTGATCCTGGACGAGGCACAATTCGTGAAGAATCGTGCCACCCGGGTGCACCTGTGCGCCCGCGACCTGACGACGCCGTTCAAGCTCGCGCTCACGGGCACGCCGATGGAGAACAGCCTGCTCGAGCTGCATGCCCTGTTCGCGATCGTGGCACCGGGCCTGTTCCCCTCCCTTCGGCGGTTCAGGGAGGAGTATGTGCGCCCGATCGACCGCGGCGACACCCCCGAGGTGCTCACGCGGCTGCGCCGGCGCATCCGCCCACTGTTGCTGCGTCGCACCAAGGCGGTCGTCGCCCCCGAGCTGCCGCCCAAACAGGAGCAGGTGCTTGAGATCGAACTGAACCCCCGGCACCGCGCGCTCTACGACACGTTCCTGCAGCGGGAACGGCAGAAGCTGTTCGGCCTGATCGACGACCTCGACAAAAACCGGTTCATCGTGTTCCGCTCGCTGACCCTGCTGCGGCTGCTCAGCCTGGACCCGTCCCTGGTCGACGAGAAGTACGCCGGAGTGTCGTCCAGCAAACTCGACGCCCTCTTCGAACAGCTGGATGACGTCGTCGCCGAAGGTCACCGCGCGCTCGTCTTCAGCCAGTTCACGTCGTTCCTGAAGAAGGCGGCCGCGCGGCTCGAGGCCCGGGGCATCCCCTACTGCTACCTCGACGGGTCCACCCTGCGCCGCTCCGAGGTGATCGACCGGTTCAAGACCGGCAGTGAGCCAGTGTTCCTGATCAGTCTGAAGGCCGGCGGGTTCGGCCTCACCCTGACCGAGGCGGACTACGTCTTCCTGCTCGACCCGTGGTGGAACCCGGCCACCGAGACGCAGGCCATCGACCGCACCCACCGCATCGGCCAGACGAAGAACGTGATGGTCTACCGAATGGTCGCCACCGGCACCATCGAGGAGAAGGTCATGGCCCTGCAGAAACAGAAGGCCGAGCTCTTCGACCAGGTGCTGGGCGACGCCCCAGCGGATGCGCCGGGGTTCAGTGGAAACCTCACGGCCGACGACATCCGCAGCCTGCTGGAGAGTTAGACGGACAGCTCCCGGGCGATCTCCGCCGCCCATTCGTCGATCGCGACCCAGTTGCGGAAGTCGCCCTCGGGCAGCAGCTCGCGCCCACTCGGGATGCGCCGCACAAGTTTGTCCCGGCGGCCGAGCACGGTCGGGTCGAGCGCACCGAAGAACACCCGCATTCCGCGCGGCTGGAGCGACTGGCCGAACTCCTCGAACTGCTTCGGCTCACTCTCCTTGAGCAGATCTCGCCCCTGGGCGTCCTTCCCCGCGGTGCCGAGCGGCCCGCTGCTGAACAGCCACACCGGATGCGCCGTGATCAGTTCCTGGTGGCGCCGCACGAACTCCGTCGCGCCCTTGCGCCACGACCCCATGTAGGCGGAACTGCCGATCACGAAGGCGTCGTACTCGTCCACCTGGTCAACGGATGCGACCGGCCGGGCCACGGCATCCTGCCCGGCCTCCCGCAGTTTGCGAGCGATGCGCTCGGCGATTCCCTCGGTGGCTCCGTACTTGCTCGAAAACCCCACCAGTGTCGTCATGATTGCCTCCAGCTCGTCGGTCGTTCACTCAATCGTAGGGCGGTGCGCCGCCGCGCCCCGTCCACGATTCCCCACCCCCAATCGAGCGGGTCGGTTGGTTCTCCGTCTCCCGCCGCTGCTAATCTGAGATTAGATAACGTGGGGGTTCCGTGCAGTTGGATTCAGGGGCGCCCTACGGCCGCCTAGTTCGAGGTTTCTTTGCCAGGAGCGCCTCCTGGCCCGCCTGGCTGATGGCCGTGTTCCTGGGCAGCTACGTCATCGGCCTGCTGATGCCCGACGACGGATTCCACCTCTTCGTCGACGGCTGGCTGGCGTCCCTCCTGAAGTTGTCCATGGTCGTCGTGTGCTGGGCCGCCGTGATGCGCAAGCGCTCGCGGAGCCGAGTGCGGATCGCGGCCAGCGGTCTGGAGCGATTCCGGCATCCCGAACTCCCGCTCACGGCCGCGGCGGTCACCATCATCGCGATCGTCGATTCCTATTCCCTGTGGATGCTGATCTGGGGCGCCGAGATGTTCCCCCGCGTGAGCGAGGTCGGCTACCTCCTGTTCTTCGCCCTCATGCTGGTCGTGCTGGTCGTGCTGGTGCGCCGCCAGCTGCGCGGCATGGTCTGGTCGGTGGTGCTGGACAGCGCCATCGGTGCACTCGGCGCGGCCTCGGTGCTGGCCGTGCTGCTCGGCCCGATGGCGAACTCAGTCGACGCGGCCGGGGCGAACAAGGCCATCGCCGCCGCCGTCGCCTACCCACTGTTCGACCTGCTGCTGGTTGCCGTCGTCGTCGCACTCACCACCTCGCAGGGCCCGGTTGCCGGCCGCCGCTGGATCCTCCTCGTCTTCGGCCTGCTGATGTTCACGTCCACCGGTCTCGTCTTCGCGTTACTCGAAACCAGGTACGTTCTCGGCACTCCTCTGGACGCCGGCTGGGCCGTGGGTCTGGCCCTGATCGCGGTGTGGGCGGATGCCTCGTCGCGACCCGATCTGGTTCGGAACAACTCCTCCAACGGCGTAGCGGCCCTGGCGCTGCCGGCGGTGTCGACCGCGGCCGGCCTGGGTGTGCTGCTCCTCGCCAGCCAGACGCCGGTTCCCCACATCGCGATCGGGCTGGCGGCGGCGACCCTGGCCCTCGCAGCCGTTCCCCTGGTCTCCCGGCAGGTGGCCCTGCGTCGCCAGTCCAAGACCGACGAGCTGACCGGTCTGCCGAACCGGCGTGCGCTGTACGCCGAGGTCTCGTCGAGACTGGCCGACGACAGGAGCCGGAACCGGGCGCTGCTACTGCTGGACCTGGACCGCTTTAAAGAGGTCAACGACAGCCTCGGGCATGACGCCGGCGACCGGCTGCTCGTGCAGGTCGGCCGTCGTCTGCTGGATGGACTGCGGTCCGGTGACCTGCTCGCGCGGTTGGGCGGCGACGAGTTCGCCATCCTGCTCGAGCACACCGACCAGGTGGAGGCCGAGGCGGTGGCCAACAAACTCCGGGCCACCCTGGCCCAGCCGTTCACCCTGGAAGGCATTTCCCTGCAGACCAGCGCGAGCATCGGAATCGCGCTCTACCCCGACCAGGGCGATGACCTGACCGCACTGCTGCGCAAGGCCGACATGGCGATGTACAAGGCGAAGGCGACCCACAGCGGCCACCACGTCTACCGCAGCGCGGACAACCGCCACGGTGACGCCCGGCTGCGCACCCTGCAGGAGTTGCGCCTCGCCCTGACCGAGGACCAGCTGGTTTTGCACTACCAGCCGAAGATCTGCCTGAAGACCGGGTTCGTCTCCGGCGTCGAGGCCCTCGTGCGCTGGAACCACCCCGAGCGCGGTCTGCTGTTTCCCGACCAGTTCCTGACCTTGGTCGAAGAGGCCGGTCTCATGCACGCGCTGACCCAGGAGGTTCTGCGGAAGGCGTTGGACCAGTCCGTGCTCTGGTCGGCCCAGGCCCGTACCCTGACGGTTGCGGTGAACCTGTCCGCCAGCTCACTGATCGACGCCGATCTGCCCGAACGGGTGGGCACCATGCTGTCGGCCCGCGGTCTTCTGCCCACCGCGCTGATGCTCGAGATCACCGAGGACTTCCTGATGGCCGACCGCGACCGAGCCCGGGACATCCTGACCCGGTTGCGCGCCAGTGGTATCCGGATCTCCGTCGACGACTTCGGCACCGGTTACAGTTCGCTCGCCTATCTTCGTGACCTGCCCATCGACGAGCTCAAGCTGGACCAGTCCTTCATCTTCCCGATGGCCGACGACGCCCGGGCCGCCGCGCTGGTGGCCTCCACGATCGACCTCGCGCACGGCCTCGGCCTGAAAATGGTCGCCGAGGGCGTGGAGAACAGCGTCGCCTACGACGAGTTGGTGCGCTACGGATGCGACTTCGCCCAGGGATACTTCATGTCACGCCCCATCTCCGCCGCGGCACTCGACGAGTGGCTGACCGCAAGGCAGAGCGCGGCGGCCCTGCCATGACCGGCGGCACCGTGAGCGGTTCCGCTTCGGCGCGCTGACGCTCATGCTGGTACTGGTCATCGCCTACACCCTCGGCCTGGCCCTGAAGGGCGACGACTTCAGCCCCCTGGTCGACGGCTGGCTCGCCATGCTCTCGGTGTGGGCACCCGTGCTCGTGGGCTGCGCCGCCGTCTACCGGGTCGGGCGCGGGCAGATCGAGGTGGGCCTCGCCACCGCCGCTCTGACCATGAACGCCCTGGCGGACACCTACTACCTCGTCAGCGCGGATGCCGACGGTGCGTCACCGTTTCCCTCGCCGGCCGACATCGGCTATCTGCTGTTCTACCTGCTCCTGCTCTGGGCGCTGGCGGTGCTCGTGAACCGGCAACTGCGCGGATCGGCCTGGTCCGTCTTCCTGGACACCGCCGTGGGTTCCCTGGGTGCCGCCGCAGTGCTGGCCGTCATCCTCAGCCCCGTCTTCGATTCCGCCGCCGCGGACCCGCTCAGCCTCGGTGCCGTCATCGCGGCCGCCTATCCGGCGCTCGACCTGCTGGTGGTGGCGGCGCTCGCCGGGATCGTGGCGTCGCACGGCTTGGATGCCGGGAAGCGCTGGATGCTCCTCGTCGCCGGCCTGGTGGTCTTCGCCGGCGCCGATACCGTCTTCGCACTGCAGGGTGACCTGTACACGGTGGGCACCCCGCTCGACGCGACCTGGAACATCGGGGTCGTACTGATTGCGCTCTGGGTGGACAGCACCTCCCTCCCGCGCCCGGTTCGGGATCGCAGGGCCGCGGCCACGGCCACAACCGTGTCCGCTCTGGCCGTGCCGATGGTGTCGACGATCCCCGGACTCGGGGTTCTGATCCTCGCCAGCCAGGTCACGGTGTCAAACCTCGCCGTGGCCTTGGCCGGGGCAACCATGGCGCTGGCGGTGGTGCCGCTGGTCGGCCGGCAACGGGTTCTGAACCTACTGGCGCGAACGGACGACCTCACCGGTCTGCGCAACCGCCGCGCATTCAATGCGGACGTGCCCACCCGCCTGGCAGCGGTCGAGGGCCGGACGAGTGCCCTGCTGCTGCTGGACCTTAACCGGTTCAAGGAGGTCAACGACAGCCTCGGTCATGACGTGGGTGACCGGCTGCTGATCCAGGTCGGCATCCGTTTGAACCGGCAGCTGCGTGCCGGAGACCTCCTGGCCCGCCTCGGCGGCGACGAGTTCGCGATCCTGCTCACGGACTCCGCGCGGGAGGATGCCCTGACGGTGGCCGTCAAACTGCGTGCCGCGCTGGCCGAGCCGTTCATTCTGGACGGCATCACGCTGCAGACCAGCGCCAGTGTCGGAATCTCCCTCTATCCCGACCGGGGCAAAGACCTGACGGCGCTGCTCCGCAAGGCCGACATGGCCATGTACGAGGCGAAAACGAGCCGCGGTGGCCACCACGTATACGACAGCGACGACGACAGCCACGGCGAGACCCGGCTGCGCACCCTGGCCGAACTGCGCCTCGCTCTCACCGATGAGCAGCTGGTGCTGCACTATCAGCCCAAGGTCGACCTCGGCAGCGGGGCGGTGCGGGACGTCGAGGCCCTTGTGCGCTGGAACCACCCCGAGCGCGGCCTGCTGCTGCCCGATCAGTTCGTGCCGATCATCGAGGAGGCCGGGCTGATGCACACCCTGACGCAGGTCGTGCTGCGGCAGGCGCTGGACCAGGCCGTGCTCTGGCAGGCGCAGGGGCATCCGCTGACCATCGCCGTGAACCTGTCGGCCAGCTCACTGGTCGACACGGAACTGCCGGACCGGATCGGTGCCATGATCGCCGCCCGCGGTCTGCCCTCGTCGATCCTGGCCCTGGAGATCACCGAGGAATTCCTGCTCAATGACCGGGGCCGGGCCCGAGGCATCCTCACCCGGCTACGAGAGCAGGGCATCCGCATCTCCGTCGACGACTTCGGCACCGGCTACAGTTCGCTCGCCTACCTGCGCGATCTGCCCATCGACGAGCTCAAGCTCGACCGATCCTTCGTCTTCCCGATGGCCGGCGATGCCCGAGCCGCGACCCTGGTTTCCTCGACGATTGCGCTGGCCCACAGTCTGGGGCTGCGCATGGTGGCCGAGGGTGTGGACAGCGGCGGCGCCTACGACCAGCTGGTCGGCTTCGGCTGCGACTTCGCGCAGGGCGTCCACCTGTCGCAGCCGGTTTCCGCCGCCGAGCTGGACACCTGGCTCGCCGACCGACGAGTCGCAGATACCGCGTCGGCGCACGCGCGTGAGCTCGCACCCGCCGTGCCGCCCGGTGACCTTGTCGCGGAGCCGGCCGAGGTGTAGACCCCCCCTGCAAAGCGCGCCCTGTTCCCGTGGGGAGACCACCGGGACGCGGATTGGGGATCATCATGACGCGGCGACGTTCACCACTGCGACGGATGCTGGTGGTCCCTCTTCTCCTGATTACCACCCTGGCTGCGACGGCGTGTGCTCCCTGGGACCCCGATTTCGGCGGTGGCGCCTCGCCATCGGCCACGGGTTCGGCCACAGGTTCGGCCACCGGTTCCGCACCGGCCTCGCCTGCGCCGACGCTGATTTCCCGGGGGGGGGCTTCCCCCGGCACCGCGCCGCCGGAAGTCCTCGGTTACGGCGCGATCACCCGCTACGCTCCGGCGGGAGATTTCGAGGGCTACGTCACCTACGGGATAGGCGTCGGACGACCGATGGACACCGTGCCGCAGACACCCGTGCGCGTCTACGAGGTCGAGAAGATCGAGCAAGGTCAGCATCTCTCTGTGGTGGCCATCCAGATCGACTCCACCCTCTGGCGCTGAGCCGCCAATCCCCCGAAACAAGGACGGCAAGGACGGCAATCAAGCCTGCGCCCTGATTACGGGTTCGCCCGCTTGCTGGGGAGTGCGATCAGGGTCTGGTCCGGATTGACTTCGACTGGTGGTCAAAGCCAGTAGTCCGTTTCGGTTCGGATGATGCTCCATTGCTGGTTGTGCAGGAGCAGGTGGTGTGGGTGGCAGAGCAGCACTCCGTCGACAAGGTCGGTGTAGCCGTTGTCGTTCAGCCAGTCGTTGATGTGGTGGGCTTCGCTCCAGGCGGGATCTGTCGCAGTCGACCCAGCAGCATCCGCCGTCGCGAACCCCCATTGTGGAAGGTACGCCGGGACGGACGGGATGTCGAAAGGCACCGAAAGGCACCGAAAGGCACCGACGGGCACCGACGGGCACCGACGCAGCGCCGGCCGCGGCCCGGTTCTACACTGGGTGGAGCCGCGGGCCAGACCGACCCGGCACTCCCGGAAACGAGGAACCCACCCGATGGACGCGTCTGCTCAATCGGAGAAATCAGCTCAATCGGAAATATCGGACCCGATCGACCGTCTCGCAGTCGATCCCGCCGTTACCGATGCCGCCGAGATCGCCCGCCGGCTCGAGACCGACGCCGCCCGGGGCCTCACCGGCGCCGAAGCCGCGCGTCGCCTCGCGGCCGAGGGCCCGAACAAGCTGCGCAGCGTGCGCCCGGTGCCGTTCTGGCGCCGGATCCTGGCCCAGTTCAACGACCCTCTGATCTACCTGCTGCTGGTCGCCACCGCGGTGTCGCTCGGCGCCTGGCTGATCGAGGGGGCACCCGGCCTGCCCGTGGACGCCATCGTGATCGCCGTGATCTTAGTGCTCAACGCCGTGCTCGGCCTGGTGCAGGAGGCGCGCGCCGACAACGCCGTGGCCGCCCTGTCCACCATGACAGCGGCATCCTCGACCGTCATGCGCGACGGCCTGCTCGCCACCGTGCCCAGCACCGAGCTGGTGCGCGGCGACCTGCTGGTTCTGGGTGAGGGCGACAGCGTGGGGGCGGATGCCCGCCTCACCGAGGCGAGTTCGCTGCGGATCGCGGAGGCCTCCCTCACCGGCGAAAGCGAGGCCGTCACCAAGAACCCGCGCACCCTTCCCGCCGCGGCCGCCCTCGGCGATCGCCTGAACTTGGTCTTCAAGGGCACCGCCGTCAGCCAGGGCGTCGGCCGCTGCATCGTCACCGGAACCGGCATGAACACCGAGGTCGGCGCCATCGCCACGATGCTTGACCGCACCGAGGCGCACCCCACCCCGCTGCAAACCGAGATCGGCCACATCGGCAAGCTGCTCAGCGTCGTCGTGATCGCGATCGCCACGGTCGTGATGCTCACCATCGTGCTCGTGCAGGGCGTGTCCACGCCCGCCGACTTCGTGACCGTGTTCCTGCTCGGGGTATCCCTCGCGGTCGCAGCCGTTCCCGAGGGGCTGCCGGCAATCCTGTCGGTGATCCTCTCCATCGGGATACAACGGATGGCGCGGCAGAACGCCGTTGTCAAGAACCTGAAATCCGTGGAGACCCTGGGCTCCGCATCCGTGATCTGCTGCGATAAGACCGGCACGCTAACCCGCAACGAGATGACGATCCAGCAGTTGCTGACCGCCTCCGGCCGGGTGGACGTGACCGGGGTGGGCTACCGCCCCGAGGGCGAACTGCGCCAGGGCGACGAACCGCTCACAGACCCGGCACTCCGCTTTGAGGCCCAGCTGGTGCTGGGCGTCGGTTCCCTCGCCGGCAACGCCCAGCTGACCGAGCACGACGGCGAGTGGGAGATCCAGGGTGACCCCACGGAGGCCGCGTTCCTGGTGGCCGCGGCCAAACTCGAGGGCACCACCGGGCACATGGCCCGGTTCGAACGTCGGGGTGAGATGCCCTTCACCTCGGAACGCAAGATGATGTCCACCCTGCACCAGGAGACCGGCGACGACAGCCTGCGCATCTTCAGCAAGGGCGCGCCCGACGTGCTCCTCGAGCGCTGCGCCTACGTGCAAGTCGGCGAGACGGTCGTACCTCTGACCGCCGAGCAGCGGCCACGGATGCTTGCCGACATCCAGGCGCTCTCGGCCCAGGCCTTCCGCACCCTGGGTGTCGCCTACCGAGTCGCCGACGAGAACACGGCGCCGCTGGACGAGGCCGACGAGCAGGACCTGATCTACGCCGGGGTGGTCGGCATCATCGACCCGCCCCGCGCCGAGGTGACGTCAGCCGTCCAGGAAGCCCACCGGGCGGGCGTGCGCGTGATCATGATCACGGGCGATCACCCCGCCACGGCCGCGCGGATCGCGAGCGACCTGGGGATCGTCGAACCGGGGTCGACGACGCTGGCGGGAGCAGACCTCGACCACCTCGACGAGCCGGGGCTACGGGAGGCGGTGCGCGGCACATCCGTGTTCGCCCGCGTCTCCCCGCGGCACAAGCTGCGGATCGTCGACGCCCTGCAGGCCAACGGCGACATCGTGGCGATGACCGGCGACGGCGTCAACGACGCCCCGGCCCTGAAGTCCGCCGACATCGGCGTGGCCATGGGCATCACGGGCACCGAGGTGACCAAGGAGGCCGCGAAGATGATCCTGGTCGACGACAACTTCGCCACCATCGTCGCCGCGGTGCGGGCCGGCCGGGTCGTCCTCGACAACATCAAGAAGTTCCTGCGGTACCTGCTGTCCTCGAACATGGGCGAGGTGCTCACCGTGTTCCTCGGCGTGCTCCTCGCCGGGGTGCTGGGCCTGACCGGCGCCGGCAGCGAGACCGTGGTGCTGCCCCTGCTGGTCACCCAGATCCTCTGGATCAACCTGATCACCGACTCCGGCCCGGCCCTGGCGATGGGCGTCGACCCGGAGATCGACGACGTGATGGCCCGCCCCCCGCGCGGGATCAACGACCGTATGATCGACCTGCGCATGTGGGTGGGCATCATGTCGACCGGCCTGGTGATGGCGGTGGTCACCCTCGCCACGATCGACCTGTTCCTGCCCGGCGGGCTGCTGCCGGCGCTGGAACCCGGCACGGACGGCCTCACCGTGGCCCGCACCGCGGGGTTCACCACCCTGGTCTTCGCCCAGCTGTTCAACACACTCAACGCGCGCTCCGAGCTGACCACCGCGTTCCACCGGCTGTTCGTGAACCCGTGGCTGTGGGGGGCGATCCTGCTCGCGATCCTGTTGCAGGTGGCCGTGGTCGAACTCCCGCTCCTGCAGACCGCGTTCGGCACCACCTCGATGGATCCTCTGCACTGGGCCGTCTGCGTGGGCATGGCATCCGTCGTGCTGTGGGTCGAGGAACTGCGCAAGTGGATCCTGAGGGTGCGCGCCTGACCTCTCCCGTATCGTGCTCGACGCGTGCGATCTCGTTTCCGCAAAGCGCATTACGATCGGGGCATGAGCCTGTCAGGACCACCGGAACCCACGGCGACGGAGCCGGCATCCGCGCCCCGCCGCAACGAAACGGATGTCCAGCGCCTCGACCGCAATTGGCTCTCGCTGTTGCAGGAGCTCAGAGTCACCCAGACGGGCACCCAGATCGTGGGTGGTTTTCTGCTCGCCCTCGCCTTCCAACCGCGGTTCACCGAACTCGACCTGTACCAACTGACCGTGTATCTGATTCTTGTCGGCACGGCCACCACCACCACCGTTCTGGCGCTCGGGCCGGTCAGCCTTCACCGGCTGCTCTTCGGGAAGCATGCGATGAAGCAGATCGTGCGGGTCGCCGACGTGCTCGTGCGGGCCACACTGGTCGGTGTCGCCGTGATCCTCGCCGGCACCACCCTGCTGGTCTTCGACGTGGTGCTGGGCCGAACGGCCGGTCAGGTGGCCGGGGCCGCGGTACTACTGGTCATCGTGGCGGTCTGGCTGGTCCTGCCGCGCCGGGCGAAGCGCTGAGGACGACTGGCGGCGGACGACTGGCGGCGGACGACGCGGGGATATCGGTGGGACGGCTCCGCCGCATCAGCAGGCGCCCCACTGGCCCGCCCCTGCCGTCGTTGCGGCGTCCTCGGCCGTACGCAGCAGCGGGTAGTGCGCGTCGTTCGGCGGGATCATCAGCGACTCGGCGGCGCCGCCGGCGACGAGCTCGTAGTTGACGAATCGCCCGTCCCCGGTCCAGAGATAGAACAGGCTACGGCCGTATCGGTCAGTCGGGTCCTGGTCGGCGGTGACCCAGGTGCGGCTGCCATCGGGGAGGAGTGCCCGCAACTGCTCCGCAGCCTGATCGCCGAAGCATTCGGCGCTGTCCCCCACCTCCGGCGTATCGATTCCGAGCAGTCGTACCTTGACGGCATCCGTCGTCGCCACCAGGGCGTTCGGCTGGTCCGTTCGCAGAAAGAGCGTGTCGCCATCATGCACATGCTCCACGGTCATCGGGACGGCTCCGCTCGGTCGTGCGGGGATGCCGCCGACCGCTGTCTCGACGGTGCCGTCCGCGGCGGTCGCCACCGGGCCGGTGCTCTCGCCGGAGCTCTGGCCGGAGCCTTGGCTCACCGAGCTCAGCATGCTCTCGAACTCGGTCGCCAGGAATTCTGACTGCTGGACCCAGGCGAAGCCGAGTACTCCGAGAACGAGAACACCGATCGGCACGCGCGAGCGGCCCTGTCGTCTACCCATTCCCCGAGACTAGGGCAGAGCCAGGCAGGCACACGCCACCCGCCGTGTCTGACGAGTCCGAGGCCCGGGAGCACCTCCGTCCCGAACGAATTCGACGGAGATTTTGCCGGAATCGGCCCCGAAAACTCCGAAAAAGCTGTTTTTCACGAGAATCTCCGTCGAATTGGTTCGACGCCGGACAGGGCAGGCCGGGCACGTGGCGAGAGGGCGCTCCGGACGTCTGACCGGCTAGGGCGCTGCGGTTTCCTCCACGGCGTGGAACCACGGCGGGTACACGACGACCTTGGGCTTGTGCGCCTCGGCGGCGAAAATGCTGCGCACCGCGTCGCGCACCTTGTCGTTGGCGACGCCGACGAGCGTGACCAACTCGAACGGGAACGACTCGGTGACGAGCAGTTCCGCCTCCCGGATCTTCTGTGATTCCTGATCGGCGCGCAGCGAACGCAGCATGCGGTCGGCAGTCTCGGGAGCAGAGCCGAACCTGGTCAGGGCCCCCGCGGCATCCCCGTTGGTCACCGCGACGCTCGCTGCGACGGTTTCCTCGGCGCCGGCCTGGGCGTCGAGGAGCTTCTTGACCGTGCTGACCAGAATGACGAAGTCGTACGTCGGGGAGCGGTGCGCCTCCGACGACAGGCGCGGGTCGTTGGATTCGGTGAGGAGGCTGTCCCACAGGCGCGCATTGGGCGAGAGGAAGAACGGCACGTAGCAGGCGACGCTCGCGCTGTCGTCTCCGGCGACGAGCGCGGCACGCCGAGCCGCGCGCTGAGGTGCCGACGACAGGTCGACGACCGGCCGGGCGGTCCAGGCGTCGCTCGCGTCGGCAAGCAGGCGCCCGCTGTTCAGGATGCCGGCGAGGTTGCGGATGTGGGTGACGTGGTAGATCCGCTGCTCACCGACGTTGTCGTGGGAGGATTTCGTGCTCCTGACGGGCTTCACGGTGCTGGCGGCCTTGGCGGTGGCCGGCTTCGCGGTAGCGGTCTTCGCGCTCAGGGTGGGATTGGGTCCGCCCAGGGTGACGGTGCGCGGTGACGGCGAACTGCGAAGCGACGGTGCGCGGCCCGTCGACTTGCTCCGGCTGGCGCGGGTGGCCACGCCGGGAACGATTTCGGGAGCGGCCTTCGGGAAGCAGCTGGCGCAGAGGCCGCCCTCGAGTCCATGGATGCATTCGTCGCTCAAGCTAGAAAAACCTTTCGTGTGCGTGGCCCCCACACTCTTCAAGTCCGATGCTTGAAGACCACATATCAACGGTACGGTCATTTCTGACCTCGTGGTGACCGATGGCGGGATCCGTTCGGCCCATTTCGGCCTGAGGGTGAGTCGCACATGCCTTGTCGCTCCCGGCGAAGGGTGCTACTACCGACGTATGAGCAGCGTTGACGATATCGACGAGGACAAGATCGAGGTCGGCAAGCCCAGGGAATGGGCGGCGGGGGTGCCAGGCGTCACCCATGCAATGGGGCCGGCCTTCCGGCAGATGGGTGTGCCCCGCAGCCTGAAGGCACTGACTGCGATGAACCAGCGGGACGGCTTCGACTGCATGAGCTGCGCCTGGCCGGATCCCGATCGGCGCAAGACGTTCGAGTTCTGCGAGAACGGCGCCAAGGCGGTGACCTGGGAGGCAACGCCGATCACGATCCCGGCCGAATTCTGGGCCGAGAACCCGATCAGAGAGCTGCTCACGAAGTCGGAGTACTGGCTCGGCATGCAAGGCCGCCTCGTGCAGCCGGTGCACAAGCCGGCCGGGTCCGAGCACTACCGGCCGATCACCTGGGACGACGCGTTCAAGCTGATCGGGGACACCCTCCGCGGACTGGACTCGCCCGACCAGGCGACGTTCTATACGAGCGGTCGCACCTCCAACGAGGCGGCCTTCCTCTACCAGCTGTTCGTGCGCGCGCTCGGCACGAACAACCTGCCGGACTGCTCGAACATGTGCCACGAGTCGACCAGCCACGCGATGGCGGAGACCGTCGGGATCGGCAAAAGCACCGTCACCTACGCCGACTTCGCCCGTGCGGACCTGATCATCATCATGGGGCAGAACCCGGGCAGCAACCATCCGCGGATGCTCACGGCGCTGGAAGAGGCGAAGGAGGCGGGCGCCGCCATCGTCGCCATCAACCCGCTCTTGGAGGCCGGGCTGATGCGCTACAAGAACCCGCAGAAGGTGCGGGGCGTCGTCGGGGCCGGAACCGTGATGGCCGACCAGTACCTGCAGATCCGGCTCGGCGGCGACATGGCCCTCATGCAGGCCCTCTCGCGACGGGTGCTCGACGCCGAGGCCGCCCGGCCCGGAACCGTGCTCGACCATGCGTTCCTGCGCGAGAACTGTGTCGGGCTGGAGGAGTTGCGCGAACACCTCGCCCACCAGGATGACGGTGCGGTCCTGGCGGCCACGGGGTTGCGCGCGGCCGAGATCGACGAGCTGGCCGACCGGTATCTGCGGGCGGACCGGGTCATCATCACCTGGGCGATGGGCATCACCCAGCACAAGAAGGCCGTTCCGACAATCCGGGAGATCATCAATCTGCTCCTGCTGCGCGGCAACATCGGCAAGCCCGGCGCGGGGGCGTCCCCGATCCGCGGGCACAGCAATGTGCAGGGCGACCGCACCATGGGCATCTGGGAGAAGATGCCACCGGCGTTCCTGGACGCCCTGGAACGAGAATTCGGGTTCGACCCGCCCCGCGTGGACGGCCTGGACAGCGTCGACTCCATTCGCGCCATGCGCGACGGCCTGGTCACGGTCTGGATCGCCCTGGGCGGCAACCTGGTCGGCGCGATCTCCGACACCGTCGTCGCCGAGGCCGCAATCCAGAAGACGGTGCTGAGCGTGCAGATCTCCACCAAACTGAACCGGTCCCACGCTGTGGTCGGCGACCAGGCGCTCATCCTGCCGACCCTGGGCCGCACCGAGATCGACCTGCAGGCCACCGGCGCGCAGTTCGTGTCGGTTGAGGACACGGTCTCCGCGGTGCACTCGTCCACCGGCCTGCTCCCACCGGTGTCGGATCAGCTGCTCTCCGAGGTGGCCATCGTGTCGCGCCTCGCCCGGGCCGCCCTCGACGGCACCGCCTCGATCGACTGGGCCGGTTTCGAGAGCGACTACGACAGCATCCGTGACCACATCTCGCACGTCATTCCGGGCTTCGCCGACTTCAACCAGCGCATCCGCCAGCAGGAAGGTTTCTCCCTCCCCCATGCGCCGCGCGACCTGCGCACGTTCCCGACCCCCAGCGGCAAGGCCCTGCTTACGGTCAACGAACTCGAGCCCCTCGAACGGCCGCCGGGGCGTCTGCTCCTGCAGACGCTGCGCTCGCACGACCAGTTCAACACCACGATCTACAGCCCCAACGACCGCTACCGGGGCATCAAGAACGGCCGCCAGGTCATCTTCGTCAACCCGGAGGATGTCGCGGAGCTGGGTTTGATCAGCGGCATGCTCGTCGATGTGCACAGCGAGTTCAGCGACAACGTCGACCGGGTGCTGCGGCGGTTCCGGCTCGTCGCCTACCCGAGCGCCCGCGGCTGCGCCGCCGCCTACTTCCCCGAGGCCAACGTGCTGGTGCCCTTGGATTCCACCGCTGAGGGCAGCAACACCCCCGTCTCCAAGGCGGTGCTGGTGCGGCTGGAACCCTCGCGCTGACCAGATACACGCCCTGACCAGAACGAAAGCGGGGCGCCCGATCCGCTGCGGCCCGGCGGCGGAGGGCCGCACGTCGAAATCGAAGATTGCCGTGGGATGTACACGATAGAGCAGGAGTTTCGGGCTGGTCGTCGAGGCTCACCTCGAGTCCCGAAACGAGGCGGATGTCGACGCGAGGCGGATGGCGACGCCGCGGGGCGCCGACAGGTGCGTGACGCTCACGGTGAGCGCCATCATCACCGCGCGCAGCACGAGCGACTGCCAGGTGAAGATCGTGGCACCGAAGTCGAGCACGCCGCTGACCTTGAGCAGCTCCGGCGGCAGGGAGGCGGCCGTGGCCTGCAGCAGAGCCGCGGACGACGACAGCACGAGCGCCCACACCGCGCCGAGCCCCCTGAAGGCCGCGGCGCCGAGGACCCGGTAGTCCACGCGCAGGTCGCCCCGGCGGGCGATCGCCCGGGCCAGGAGCCCGGCGAAGACCAGGCTGAGCCCCCCCCGTTGAGAAACGACACCGACATTGACAGCAGGACCACGAAGCTCACGGCTGTCGCGGCGCACGTCGGCACCATCGCCAGCCGGCCGATAGTGGTGCGTGCTTGCCTGAACGCAGACCGGGTCCGCAACCCGGCCGACGCAATGTGCCCCGAGCGGGGGTGTCAACCCACCGATCCGGTGCCGGAGCGAGTGCTGCCGCGCCGAGCGCATCCGTTGTCGTACTTGAAAGTTCGTAGTCAGAATTGTCAATTGTCCTAGACATCCGGGTCGCGGTCTGCCTACACTCAAAACTCGCGAATGCCTTTCTCTGGGCTGGGGAACTCGTTTTCAGAATCGAAACTGAACTCCGAATGAACGACGATAACGTGCTCCCCACACCGACCTGCGCTCTCTGCTACGACCCGATGGCGCCGGTCGGCGGCGGCTGGTGGTGCGACCACTGCCAGGAGTTCGCGTAACCGGTCGCGCCTCGGCCGGTCGCGTTCTCGGCCGGTCGCGCTCTCGGCCGGTCACGTGGCTCCGCGCGCGGCATCCGCACCCTGAACCCCTAACGAATTCGACGGAGATTTTGCCTCTACGAGCCTGTTTCGGGCCGAAACGGGTTCTCTCTGACAAAATCTCCGTCGAATTGGTTGGATAGGGCAGGGCAGGAGGTTGGGTAGTGTGGTTGGGTTCCACCACCGCCTGTCCGGGCACCAACCCAGAGGAGTCCCATGTCGATCACCGTTAAAGGCGTCATCGCTCGATCGAAGGGCGCGCCGGTGGAGCTTGTCGACATCGTCATCCCCGACCCTGCACCCGGTGAGGTCGTCGTCGACATCGAGACCTGCGGCGTCTGCCACACCGACGTGCACTACCGTGAGGGCGGCATCAACGACGAGTTCCCATTCCTGCTCGGCCACGAGGCCGCCGGCCGGGTCAGCGTCGTCGGCGAGGGTGTCACCCACGTCGCCGTGGGCGACTTCGTCGTGCTGAACTGGCGCGCCGTCTGCGGCGACTGCCGCGCCTGCAAGCGCGCCGAGCCCTGGTACTGTTTCAACACCTTCAACGCCACCCAGAAAATGACCCTCACCGACGGCACCGAGCTCAGCCCCGCCCTCGGCATCGGCGCCTTCGCCGAAAAGACTCTTGTGCACGAGAAACAGTGCACCAGGGTCAACCCTGCCGCCGACCCCGCGGTCGTCGGACTGCTCGGCTGCGGCATCATGGCCGGCATCGGGGCCGCCATGAACACGGGCAACGTGACCAGGGGCGACTCGGTCGCCGTGATCGGATGTGGCGGCGTGGGCAACGCGGCGGTCGTCGGGGCCCGGCTCGCCGGGGCATCCGTCATCATCGCGATCGACCGCGACGCGAAGAAGCTCGCGACCGCCCAGACGCTGGGCGCCACCCACACCATCGACTCAGCCGGCCTCGACGAGGACGGCGTGGTCGCGGCCGTGCAGGCACTGACCGGCGGGTTCGGCGCGGATGTCGTGATCGACGCCGTAGGGCGTCCCGAAACCTGGCGGCAGGCGTTCTACGCCCGCGACCTGGCTGGCACCGTCGTGCTGGTGGGCGTGCCGACCCCCGAGATGATGCTGGAGATCCCGCTGCTCGACGTGTTCGGCCGGGGCGGTGCTCTGAAGTCGTCCTGGTACGGCGACTGCCTGCCGGAGCGCGACTTCCCGATGCTCACCGACCTCTACCTGCAGGGCCGCCTGCCGCTGGACGGGTTCGTCAGTGAACGAATCGGAATCGGGCATATCGAGGAGGCCTTCGCGAAGATGGCCCGCGGCGACGTGCTGCGCTCCGTGGTCGTGCTCTGATGACGGCGCGGATCGAACACCTCGTCACCTCGGGCAGCTTCAGCCTCGACGGCGGCACCTGGGACGTGGACAACAACGTCTGGATCGTCGGCGACGACGACGAGTGCGTTGTGGTCGACGCGGCCCACGACGTCGACGCCATCCTCGCCGCGGTCGGCGACCGCAAGCTGGTGGGCATCCTCTGCACGCACGCGCACGACGACCACATCGGTGCCGTCGCCGGGGTGCAGGCCGCGCACACCGCGCCGACCTACCTCCACCCCGACGACATGATGCTGTGGGACCGGGTCTACCCGGATGCCCCGCCGAGCCGTCCGCTCGAGAACGGCCAGCGCATCCGGGTGGCCGGTATTGAACTCGAGGTGCTGCACACGCCGGGGCACTCCCCCGGCGCCGTCTGCTTCTATGCGCCCGCGCTCGGCACGGTCTTTAGCGGCGACACTTTGTTCCAAGGCGGACCCGGCGCGACCGGCCGGTCGTTCAGCGACTTCCCCACGATCCTCGCCTCGATCAAAGGCAAGCTGCTGATGCTCCCGGCGAGCACCGTCGTGCTCACCGGCCATGGCGAGTCGACGACAATCGGCGCCGAGGCCGGGCACCTGGATGAATGGATCGCCCGCGGCCACTAGAGCGTGACCCCGGAAGACTGCCCCGGAAATCCGTCGAGCGGCGCCGCCGATGTGGTCAGAATCCGTTTTTGGCAGCACGGACTGTGGCTAACTCAGGAGATCCCCACGCGCCGGCGACGCCCACCGCGTGATTCCGCGGCACATGTGCGGCCAAGAGGCATTGCGTTGTCAGATCTCCTGAGTCAGCCACACTGCAGCGAAGGCTGGTTCGGGACACCGGCTGCCCGCGGGCGACCCCGACCGGGCTCAGGCATCCGTCGGTTCGGGCCATCCACTGTGGCTAATTCAGGAGATCCCCGTGCCCGGCCGGCACCCGCCTCGTGATTCCGCGGCCGATGCCGGCCCACACTCATCAGGCTCGCCATTCTCCTGAGTTAGCCCCAAACGGCCGGTGGCAGCAGGCAGTAACAGTGCGCGAGCAGCGCGCGAGCAGCGCGCAGCGACGGATGTCCGCAGCCGGCAGGTCAGCGGCGCACGATCGAGCGCAGCAGCCGCACAACCACGGACAGGGACGCCATGTCGTCCTGACCGAGGGCGTTGACCTCCTCGAACACGCTGCGAGCCCGTCCCAACTGTTCCGCGTTGAGCGCCTCCCAGGCGAGCAGTCGGGCGTCGGCGTGGCCGGCATGCGTTTCCTTCAGCACCGCCCGCGTCATATCGGCGACCGTCGAGTACAGGTCGTCGCGGAGGGCGGCGCGGGCCAGGGCCTGCCAGCGGTCCTTGCGCGGCAGCACGGTGATGCGCTCCAGCAGGTTGTCCACCCGGAACCGGTCGTAGACCGTGTAGTAGACGCCGGCGACGTCGGCCAGAGGCTCATCGACCTGGGCGGAGATCTGCGCCACGTCCAGCAGGGCGAAGGCCTCGAAGAGTTCGGCCCACCGGCGACCGAGGTTCTCCGGTACGCCCCACTCCTGGGCGGTCTCCAGCAGGGACTGCACGCGTTTGAGGTCGCCGCCCTTGAGGTAATCCTCCAGGTGGGCGCGCATCAGGTCCATTTGCGGTTTGTACTGGGCCACCACCTCGCCCACCGGTCGCGACGCCCCCTGGTTGACCTGCCAGCGCACGGCCCTGTCGAGCAGGCGACGGATGTCCAGGTGGATCGACGTCCAGTGCTTGGTCGGGAACGACGACGGCAGGGCGTTGACCTCGGCCACGAGCACGTCGATTTCGAAGATCTCCCGCAGCGCGACGAAGGCTTTCGCGACCGTGGCCTGGTTCGCCGAGGTCTCCTCCATAGCCCGGAACGCGAAGGTCACGCCGCCGAGGTTGATCATGTCGTTCGCGACGACGGTGGCGATGATCTCGCGGCGCAGCGGATGCGTGTCGAGCTCGGCGTCGAAGCGCTCGGACAGCTGCACCGGAAAGTACCGGCGCAGGGTTCGGCCGAACCAGGGGTCGTCGGGCAGGTCACTGTCCCGCAGCGTGGTCGCCAGATCGATCTTGGCGTAGGCCGCCAGCACGGACAGCTCGGGTGAGGTCAGGCCCTGGCCCGTTTCAAGGCGCTCCCGCAGCGTCGCCGTGGTGGGCAGCGCCTCCAACTCGCGCTTGAGGTCGCCCGAGGCCTCCTGCCAGTCCATCAGCCGTTCGTAGCTGGGGCTCCAGGTGGTCACCTTCGCCCGGTCGTTGAGCAGCAGGATGTTCTGGTCGACGTTGTCTTCCAGCACCAGCCGCGCCACCTCGTCGGACATGGAGGCGAGGAACTCCGACCGCTCCGACTCGGCCAGCTTGCCGGCGGCCACCATCCGGTCGACGAAGATCTTGATGTTGACCTCGTGGTCGGAGCAGTCCACCCCGGCGGAGTTGTCGATCGCGTCGGTGTTCAGGATCACGCCGGTGAGGGCCGCCTCGATGCGCCCGAGCTGGGTCATCCCGAGGTTGCCGCCCTCGCCGACGACCTTGACCCGCAGATCCCGGCCGTCGACCCGGATGGCGTCGTTCGCTTTGTCGCCGACCTGCGCGGCCGTCTCGCTGCTGGCCTTCACATAGGTGCCGATGCCGCCGTTATAGAGCAGGTCGGCCGGGGCGGTCAGGATGGCGCGGAGCAGTTCCGGCGGGCTCAGCCGCACCGTCCCGTCCGGCAGCCCGAGTGCGGCGCGCACCTCGGCGGAGATCGTCACCACCTTGGCCTGGCGCGGGAAGACCCCGCCGCCGGCACTGATTAGGCTGGTGTCGTAGTCCGCCCACGACGACCGCGGCAGGGCGAAGAGGCGCGCTCGTTCCTGGAAGGAGCGCGCGGCATCCGGATTCGGGTCCAGGAAAATGTGCCGGTGGTCGAAGGCCGCCAGCAGACGGATGTGCTCCGAGAGCAGCATGCCGTTGCCGAAGACGTCGCCGGACATGTCGCCCACGCCGACGACCGTGAAGTCCTCGGCCTGCGTGTCGAGGCCCAGTTCGCTGAAGTGGCGCTTGACCGACTCCCATGCGCCGCGGGCGGTGATGCCCATTGCCTTGTGGTCGTAGCCGATCGAGCCGCCGGAGGCGAACGCGTCGCCCATCCAGAAACCGTATTCGGCGGCGACGCCGTTGGCGATGTCGGAGAAGGTGGCCGTGCCCTTGTCGGCCGCGACGACCAGGTAGGAATCGTCGTCGTCGTGGCGCACCACCCGGGCGGGCGGCACGAGCTGCTCCCCCTCCGCCGTGGTCACCAGGTTATCGGTGAGGTCGAGCAGCCCCCGGATGAAGGTCTTGTAGCTCCCGATGCCCTCGGCCATCCAGGCCGCGCGGTCCAGCGCCGGATCGGGCAGCTGCTTGGCGAAGAACCCGCCCTTGGCGCCGGTCGGCACGATCACCGCGTTCTTGACCGTCTGCGCCTTGACCAGGCCGAGCACCTCCGTGCGGAAGTCCTCCCGCCGGTCCGACCAGCGCAGCCCGCCGCGGGCCACCTTGCCGAAGCGGAGGTGTACGCCCTCCACCCGCGGGGAGTACACCCAGATCTCGTACTTCGGCCGCGGGAACGGCAACAGCTCGATCGTGGTCGGGTCGAGCTTGATGCTCAGGTAGGGCTTGTCCTGGAAGAAGTTCGTGCGCAGCGACGACTCGATCAGGTTGATCAGGGTGCGCAGCAGCCGGTCGGCGTCGAGCGTGGTGACCGCTTCCATGGCTGCCGTCAGCTCATCCTTGACCTGCAGGCTGCGACGGATGCGCTCCGGCTCGGCCAATTCCGGATCGAACCGGGCCTCGAAGAGCGCCACCAGCCCTCGGGTGACGGCCGGATTGGCCAGCAGGGTATCGGCGATGAAGCCGTAGGAGTTGGTGTTTCCAGCCTGGCGCAGGTACTTGGCGTAGCTGCGCAGGATGACGACCCGGTGCCAGGGCATGCCCTCCCGCAGCACCAGTCGGTCGAGGCCGTCCGATTCGATGGCCCCGCTGACGGCGGCGCCGAAGGAGTCGGCCAGGAGTGCGCCGGTCGCGACCGGGTCCACGCCCTCGGGGTAGCTCAAGCCCAGGTCGTAGAGGTAGAACGCGCGGCCGTCGGCGGTCTCGATCTCGAAGGGCACCTCGTCGAGCACCTCGATGCCGAGGTTCTGCAGGAACGGCAGGATCTGGCTCAGGCTCTTGGGCTCCATCATGTAGAGCTTGATCCGGGCATCCTCCGCCGTGACGCCGCGTCCCGCGGTGCTTCCGTCGTCGGCGTCGATGACCGTGTCACCGGCGCCCGTGCCGGTCGGAAGATACACGTTCAGCGCCGGCCGGATCGGCCCGGTCCCGGCGGCCGCCGCCGCGGCGCCGGCCTCGAATCGCCCGATGTCCTGCACGGCCTCCTCGAGCTCGTAATCCACCCGGTAGCTGGCGGGGAACGCCTCCGACCAGAGTTCGGAGAGGCGCTCCGCCTCGTCCAGCGGGTGGCTCTCGCGCAGTTTCTCGCCGATCCCCTCGGGCCAGGACCGCACCGCCATCACCAGCCGGTGCTCCAGCGCGATGGCGTCGACGACGCCGACCGTGTCGTTCTTCTGCAACCGGATGCGGAAGAACAGCCGGGCCAGCGCGGACTCGGTCATCCGGGCCTCGAAGTCGACGGACTCGGCGTGGAAGGTGTCCCGCAGCTCCTTCTCGATCCGCAGCCGCACGGCCGTGGTGTACCGGTCGCGGGGGAAGTAGACCAGCGCGGTCATGAACCGGCCGTAGACATCCGGGCGGAGGAAAAGCCGGGTGCGCCGCCGCTCCTGCAGACGCTGGATGGCCAGCGTGGTGGTGAACAGGGTGGGCACGTCGATCTGGAACAGCTCGTCGCGGGGGTAGGTTTCCAGGATGCCGAGCAGCTCCTTGCCGCTGTGCGACCCTGGCGGGAACCCGGCCTGGTCCATCACAGCGTCGACCTTTTCGCGCAGGATCGGCACGTCCCGCACCGAGCTCGTATACGCCGTGGCGGCGAACAGGCCGATGAAGCGCTGCTCCCCCCGCACGTTGCCGTCCGCATCGAAACTCTTGATCCCGATGTAATCGAAGTACGCCGGGCGGTGCACGCTGGAACGCGAGTTCGCCTTGGTGATCACCAGGGCGCTGCGCTCGCGCGCCTTGAGCCGGCCGGCATCCGTCAGGTGCTGAATCTGGTGCCCGTCTTCGGTGGAGCGCAGCAGCCCCAGGCCGCTGCGGTCACGGATGCTCAGCACGTCCTCTCCGTCGACGGTCTCCAGGTCGTACTCCCGGTAGCCGAGGAAGGTGAAGTTGTCGCGGTCGAGCCAGCGCAGCAATTCCTGCGCCTGCTTGATCTCCTGGATGCCCTCGGCGTGGGCGACGTCGCCGAGCGCGTCGGCGATCTCCACGGCCTTCGTTCGCATGGCCTGCCAGTCCTCGTTGGCGGCGCGAACGTCGCCGAGGACCGTGGCCAGCCCGGTGACCAGAGCAGCCCGCGCCTCGTCATTGGCGGTTTCGATCTCGATCGCGATCCACGACTCGACCTGGGTGACGGTCTCGTCGACGTCACCGGGCCGAGCGCCGTCGCCGCCGTGCACGCGGGTGACGCCGAGAAGCTCGTTGGTGTTCCGGTCGCGGGTCACGACGAGGAGCGGGTGCACTTCGAGGTGGATGGCCGAGTGCTGGCGCACCAGCTCGGCGGTCACCGAGTCAACCAGGAAAGGCATGTCGTCGGTGACGATGTAGACGATGCTGCGGCCGGCTTCGTTCCGGATCTCGATGTTCGGGGTGCTGGGGGTGCGGCTCTGGGCGACCTGCCAATGGTGGACGGCCCGCTCGCGGAGGGTTCCCACATCGGAGTTCTGCCGGTCTTCCCCGGCCAGGTGCTCGTAGTAGTCGCCCAGGAAAGCGTCGAGTGTGCTGCCTGCCGGTGATTTCCCGGTGCGGGTGGACTCAGACGTCATTGAAATAAGCCTCCATCAGAAAATCTCCGCGTCATTGCGGATCACGTGCGTACGACCCAAGGCATGCAACAGCCACGCCCCTGTCTACCATCGTAGATTCCGTGGCCGGGTTCCACAGACCGAACCACCGCGCAGTCGTGGATCCGTCGCAAAGTGCACGCGCGTAGGCTGACCCGATGCGCGCGATCATCGTAGACACCCCCGGCGGCCCCGATGCCCTCACCCTCACGACGGTGAGCGACCTGCCCATCGGGGCCCGGGACATCCGGATTCGAGTGGCCGCCGCGGGCGTGAACCGGGCGGATGTCGCGCAGCGGCTGGGCAGCTACCCGTCGCCGGCCGGGGCGCCGCAGTGGCCCGGGCTGGAGGTGTCCGGAGTCGTCAGTGAAGTCGGCGCCGAGGCAAAGCGGTTCGCGGTCGGCGACCGGGTGTGCGCCCTGCTGGCCGGCGGCGGCTACGCCACCGAGGCCGTGGTGCACGAGGACCTGGCCCTGCCCGTGCCCGAATCCGTGGACCTCGTCGAGGCCGCGGGCCTGCCGGAGGCGCTGGCCACCGTGTGGTCGAACGTGTTCCTGAGTGCGGGGCTGGCCGCCGGGGAGACGCTGCTCGTGCACGGCGGCGCCAGCGGCATCGGCACCACCGCGATCCAGCTGGGCGTGCTCGCCGGCGCGCGGGTGGCCGCGACGGCCGGCTCAGCCGAGAAGCTGGCGGTGTGCCGCAGCCTGGGCGCGGAGATCCTGATCAACTATCGCGAGCAGGATTTCCCCACCGAAATCCAGGCCGCCACAGAGGGGCGCGGCGCCGACGTGATCCTCGACATCATCGGTGGCTCCTACGCGGCCCGCAACGTGGCGGCACTGGCGGTCGACGGCCGGATCATGGTGATCGCCAACCAGAGCGGCGAGAACGCCGACTTCAATCCGTTCCATCTGATGCAGAAGCGCGGCCGGTACTGGGGTACCACCCTCCGCTCCCGCCCGTTCGAGGAGAAGGCGGCCATCATGCAGGCCCTCAGGACGGATGTCTGGCCCTGGCTCGAATCCGGCCGCTTCCGCCCGGTGATCGACAGCATTTTCCCGTTCGAGAAGGCCGCCGAGGCACACCGGCGGCTGGAGGCATCCGTTCACGTGGGCAAGATTCTGCTGGTCGGTGATTGAGCCCGTCGGGACTCGGGACAGAAACATGCGCTGGAAAAACAATCTGAAGAGGGGACAAGTTTTGAACAGCATCAGTCTGTTCGTGCCGATCCTGCCCGGCAAGCTCGACGCCTGAAAGCAGTTCACCAGGGAGTCGAACGCGCGCATGGGCGAGCACACGGAGTCGCGCCGGCGGGCCGGCATCACCTGAGAAACTGGCACACCGAGAGCCGGCGGCAGGCCACGGCTAGTTCCGACACCGAGTGAGGATGCCGCCGTGGATCCAGAGCTGCTCCACGTTGGTCGGCTTCCACTCTGTAGGCGACCTCCGGCGACACGAGGTCGGCCAGCCATCCGTCCCGAACGAATTCGACGCCGAACCCGGCGCTCGCCCGTGCTGAACAGCGTCCGCGCGGTGCAGTCAGCTCTGCCAATCCGGGAGCGATGCAACCAACCGATTCGGACTCACTCGTCCTGGGCAGGCGAGGCACGGTAAGCGCCCCGCGGGCCTGCTACCGTAAACGCTGTCGAATCCCCACCCGATTGGAACCACCCGCATGAAGAACTGGTCCTTCACCACCTGCGCCGTCGCCGGGTTCAGTTTCAGTGCCTTCGGGGTGGCCCTGATCATTCTCAACGCCGTGACGGCCAACGCGTTCCTCACCGTCCTGCTCTGGATGGCGGGCGTGGCCCTCCTGATCGGCGCATCCCTGTCGGTGCGTGCCCACCTGCTCTGGACGCGCGGCGACACCCAGTAGACGAGGCCCCGCCCTCGACGCTCAGTAGTCGAGGCCCCGCCCCTTAGATCGCGAATTCGCCGCCCGGAGCGCGCTCCGTCTCGGCGAGGCTGGCCGGCACATTCGTGGCGTTCACCGACTCGTCGCTGTAGGTGGAGGTGACCAGGATGGGCAGGTGGTCGGAGGTGCCGAGGGGCAGCGTCTCGACACTGTCGATGGACAGCCCGATGGAGGTTGCCAGGTCGAAATGCCCGCGGAAGAACTTGTAGCGCGTGTACGTTCGGGTGTCGCTCAGGGTGAGGTCGTAGCCGGACTGAGTTATGTGGTCGCCGAGGCGCCCCTTGAAGATCGGGTAGTTGTAGTCGCCCACCATCAGGGTCGGCAGGCCCGGCCCGAGCACGTGCAGTTCTTCGTGCGCGGTGCGGATCTGGTTGCGCCGCAGGGAGTTGAGCGCGGTGAGCGGCGCGGCGTGGAACGAAGCGACGACGATTTCGCGGTGGGCGACGAGGTCGGTCAGTCGGGTGCCGATCAGGCGCTCATGCGCGGGGGTCAGCACGCGGTCGTGCAGTGACTTCTTGAGCGCGAAGGTCTGGGTGCGCTCGTTGGTGAACCGGTCCATGCGATAGTAGATCGCCAGGCCGAGTCGGTTGCGCACAGTGGAGTCGGCGAGGTGCAGGAGACCGATCTCCTCGGGGAGCTCGAGGGTGTCGCATTCCTGCAGACACAGGACGTCGGGATCGTAGTTCTCGGCCAAGGCGATGAGCTCACCACTGGCACGATTCTTGCGGAGGTTATAGCTGATGACTTTCACGACTGACCTTTTTCGACTCGACTCGACTCGCTGAACACCCACCTAGCCTACGTTTGCGACGCCGAAATGCTATAACGGCTGGGTGAATTCTCGGCGGCCCTCATGCGAGACTCGGGGCATGATGCAGGATGCGACGGCCACAGTGGCGGCAACGGTGACGGCCACAGTGACGGCAACGGTGCAGTCGGTCAGCCGAGACGAACGGCACGCGTTCAGCAAGCCGACGGTCCCGGACATCCGTTTGATCGCGGGATTCGGGGTGGAGGGCGACGCTCACGCCGGAGCCACGACGCAGCACCGCTACCTGATCGTGAAGGATCCGACCAGGGCGAACCTCACCCAGGTGCACTTCATGCCCGCCGAGCTCTTCGACGAGCTGCGGGGGGCCGGCTTCGAGGTCTCCCCCGGCGAGCTGGGCGAGAATATCACGACCCGCGGGCTGGATCTGTCCGGCCTTCCGCGGGGTGCCCGGCTGCGGCTCGGCAGCGACGCGGTCGTGGAGATCACCGGGATGCGCAACCCCTGCTCACTGATCAACGGGTACCAGAAGGGGCTGATGAAGACGCTGATCGACACGGATGATGCCGGTCAGGTGATCCGCAAGGCGGGGATCATGGGAATCGTCGTCACCGGGGGAAGCGTCGCTCCCGGGGACCCGATTCGGGTGCGGCTGCCGGCCGGGGAACACCTGCCGCTCGGCGTGGTCTGACGCTTGGGTAACGGCAGTCGGCGACCCTGCTAGTCTCGGCCTCACCTGACCTGTGGAGGAGTCCCGATGGCACGCAAGAACTACACCCCCGATCAGAAAATTTCCCGCCTCCGCGTCTACAACATCGTGGCCGGCTCACTGCACCTCGTGCAGGCCCTGGGCTTCGCATACGTGCTCACCCTGCTCAGTACCCAGGTCACCTTTGCCGTCACCGCCGACTATCTGTCGGGTCCTCCCGGCGTGCCGCTGCCGCCCGAGCGGGTGACCCTGTTCGACGTCAACGTGGGCATCGGCGTCGTCTCCTTCCTGGCGCTCTCGGCCTTCTTCCATTTCCTGATCTCGTCGCCGAAATTCTTCCCTCGCTACGCGGCGGGGCTCAAAGCCAACCGAAACTACTTCCGCTGGGTCGAATATTCCCTGAGCTCCTCGATCATGATCTGGCTGATCGCCCAGATCACCGGCATCACCGACATCGCGGCCCTGTTCTCGATTTTCGCCGCCAACGCCGCCATGATCATGTTCGGGGCACTGCAGGAGAAGTACGAGACACCCGGCAACGGCAAGTTCCTGCCCTTCATCTTCGGGTCGATGGTGGGCGTGGTGCCGTGGGTCGTCATCCTGATCTACTTCATCGCCCCCGGCTCGAACACCGAGGCCGCACCGCCGGCCTTCGTTTATGGCATCATCATTTCCCTCTTCCTGTTCTTCAACACGTTCGCCGTCAACCAGGTGCTGCAGTACCGTCAGGTCGGCGGCTGGCGCGACTACCTCCGCGGCGAGCGCGCCTACATCACGCTGAGCCTGGTCGCCAAGACCGCGCTGGCCTGGCAGGTGTTCTCTGGCGCGATCATCCCGGCACTCACCTAGGGCAATCGTCTAGCCGACCAGCTCGGACTGGCGGCCTTCACCCAGACCTATGCCGAGCTCACCATTCGGCTCGCGGAGCAGAAGCTCACTCCCTCCCCCGATATGGGGGAGGAATACGTGGTCGGCCCCGACACCGAACCCGACCCGGCGAAAGGGCAGCCCCGGATCATGCTCCCACTGAACTGAGCTGGTGCCGGGCACGGCAGAAGCACCACCCCCGTGCTTCGAAGCTGGTCCGCAGCGCCACCTCGTAATCGTCCCGGGCGAAGCCAGGGACAGCTGTCGTCTCACCGACCTTCCGGGTCAACAACGACCCCGCGAGGCGACGGCTACAGCGTCGACGGACGAGTGCCCGCAGAGCGCGCACTCGGGGAGTGGGCACCCGTAGCGCGGCCGCCCGCGTCGGAGCCGTCGAGGAACTCGAGGATGTCCGGCAGGAGGCGTGGGTCTGAGATCGCGGCCATGTGCCCCTTGCCGGGGAAGAGGATGAGGCGGGCGTTGGGGATGCGCGCCACCGTCTCGCGGAACAGCTCGGGCGTGTAGAAACCGTCCCGGTCACCACCGATCAGCAGGGTGGGCGCTTCGATCTCGCCGAGCCGGTCGCGCAGGTTGAAGGCGTCTTCGGCGCGAATGGTGGTGATCAGGTCGGGGCTGGCCTTGCCGAACGTGCGGGGTCCGAGCATCCAGCCCATGCCGGCTGCCAGCCGACTCGGGGGCTTGTCGCTGAGGACACTGAACATCTTCCGGCCGGCCTGCCGCGGGCGCCCGGCAAGAACCTCTTCAGCGACCCGACGCTGCACCTTCTTGCCGTTTGGCCCCAGGGTGTAGGCCGCGCAGACCACGACGAGACGCTGCACCACATCGGGATGGTCGGCGGCGAGTTGCAGGGCGATGCTCCCGCCGGTCGACGTGCCGATCACGTCGATGGGCCCCGGAAACTCCAGGCGCAGAGCGTCGGCGTAGTCCCGGGCGATGTCGGCCATGCTGGCGTTCGGGTCGAGGCCCGGGCGCGGGGTCAGCCTGAGCACGCTGTGCCGGGCCGCCACCGGAGCCAGCATCCGGGTCACGAGCATGCGCTCGACGCCGACCGTCGGTTGAAAGTTCTGGGTGAGGCCCGGGATGGCCACCAGCGGCGAGCCCGTGCCGAACCTCAAATAGGGCATCCCTCCGAGGAGGGTGCCCGTTCGCCGAGCCATGGTGCGCGCATCGGTGACATTCTGTGTTTGTGTCGCGGGGGGCATTGAATTGACCCTTTCGTTTCATTGACGGTTCCGGATGCCGTCAGCCGGCTCCGCGGAGAGCGGTGCGGCAGCGAGCGGTGCAGCAGCGATCGGCCCGGCAGCAACCGGCTCTGGCGTGGCCGGCTGCGCAGAACCGTTGGTGACAGTACCCGCGCCGCGGGACCCCCGAAAGCGTCCCAGCAGATTCGGCCGGGGTTCAGGAGAGTCTTCCCACCCTGAAGCGAACGAGAGGAACGTGATTTTCGAGCGAAGTGGTGCCAGCATAAGGAGTGGGTCTGCGCCTGGGAAGGGGCGCCCGACTGCGGGGTCGCGTGACAAATGGGCAGCGGCATCCGTCTAGATGAGTGAGAACCCATTTACGGAAGGCACCAGCTTCCACCATCGAACGGACCCCACATGACGAGCACCGATCTGCACCACGACGACCTGACCGATGACGTGAGCGCACCCCGGCTCGCCGCGGTCGTCTACAACCCCATAAAGGTTGACGTCGACGTTCTTCGGGACGCCGTCGAGGCCCAGCAATCGGCCGCCGGCTGGCCGGAGACGCTGTGGTTCGAGACGTCAGCTGAGGACCCGGGGCAGGGACCGGCCCGGAAGGCGATCGAAGCCGGGGCCACCATGATCATCGTGGCCGGCGGCGACGGCACCGTGCGCGCCGTCGCGGAAGCCGTGCACGGCACGGAGTGCGCACTGGCGCTGCTGCCGTCGGGCACCGGCAACCTGCTCGCCCGCAACCTGCAGCTGCCCCTCGCCGACACCGGGCTGGCCCTGCAAGCCGCGTTCGCCGGCCAGAACAAGGTGATCGACGTGTGCCTGATCGACATCGAGCGGGCCGACCGGTCGGTCGACCGGCACGCCTACCTGGTGATGGCCGGGCTCGGCCTCGATGCCAAGATGCTCGCGAACACCGACGACGACCTCAAGGCGAAGGCCGGCTGGCTGGCCTACGTGAAAGCCATGATCGCCGTCGGCAAGGACGACAGCGATCTACGGTTCCGGTACCGGCTCGACGCGAAGCCCGAGCAGGCGATGCGCGCGCACACCATCATGGTCGGCAACTGCGGGTCGCTTCCGGCCAGCATCGAGCTGATTCCCGACGCCGCCCTCGACGACGGACTCTTCGACGTGGTCGTACTGAAGCCGGAGGGCTTCGGCGGCTGGCTGCAAATTCTGTCGAAGGTGCTGTGGGAGAACGGCGTGCTCAGCCGAACGGCATTGGGCCGCAAACTGCGCACCAATGATGTCGACGCGCTCAACTACGCCACCGGCACGAAGCTCGTGCTGCGGCTCAACCGTCCGGAAGAGATCGAACTCGACGGCGACGGGTTCGGCACCGCCGTGGCCTTCAAGACCTGGGTGGATGCCGGTAGCCTCACCCTGCGCGTGCCGAGCGACGCCGCGTAGGCGGCGCGGGGCATCCGTCGCCCCTCTCCCGTTCCACTCTGCTCGACGCGCGGGAGGTGCGCCGCTCTGCGGATGGCATGCCACCAGCGAAGCGGCGCGGCACCCGCGCCGGCACGACGGGCCACGGATGCGTGACGGCTGCACACCCGGCAGCCGTCAACGGCCGCCGCCACCGCCTCCGCCACCGCCACCGCCGGAGAACCCGCCGCCGCCGGAGCCGCCGGAGAAACTTCCTCCGCCGCCGGAGTATCCGCCGCCGCTGCTGGAGCTGACGGGAACCGTGGCAGAGGTGAGGACCGAGGCGACCCAACCGTTCATGGCGACGCCGAAGCCGCTCGCGGTGAAGCCTCCCTGCGACACGATCCAGCCCGGCGCCGGCGCCCCGTGCTCGTAGAGCACGACGAGCTCCTTCGCCCAGTCCCGTTCGACACGCCAGAGCACCGCGAAGGGGAGCAGCTCCTCATAGAGCTTGACCAGTTCGACGGTGTCGGGTGTTCCGGCGGCATCCGTCACCGGGCTCGGCAGCGCCCCCGATGCGACACCCGGCGTGGCAGGCATCGTGACCCGCAGCGCGCCGTCCGGGCCCTGCAGCAGGCGGAAACGCTCCTCCTCGGCGAGCTCTAGATAGACCTTCAGTCCCTTGAGGTAGTCGCGCTGATCGGCCCCGGAATCGGTGAGCTGCACCGTGCCCTGGGCGAGGTAGAGGGCCAGGTAGAGGAACAGCGCTGCGATGACGGCGACCGTCATCACCTCGCCGAACTTCGGGGAGCCGTCGATCAGCGCCACCGCACCGAGGACGGCCAGGGCCGGCAGCAGCACGACGGCCATTCCGATGGCGATCCACCTGCCGCCGCGGCCGGCCACCTTGGCCCGCCAGCCGCGCTGAATGACCGACGCTGTCGCGGCGGGGAGGAACGCGCTCAGTTTGGCGGCGAGCGTGCTGTCGGCGACCCCCAGTTCCCGCGTCGCTCCGATCGTCAGGCGGGGGAACAGCGTCTCCAGCAGCTTTCGCTCCTGAGCGTCCACGCCTTCCACGGTCAGCAGCTGCAGCGTGTAGTCGCCGCCGCCTGCGCTGACCGGATAGTCGAGGATGCGCACCGTGCCGCGCACCGCCAGGCTCACGAGCTGCGCGGCGATAGCCGTCTTCGACCGATTCGCAAGGTCCCCCGCCTCCAGCAGGTTGTAACCCTTCGGCACGCTGTACTGGGCGATGATGGTGCCTCGACCGCGCGCGTCGCGCTGGCCGAGTCGGCGACGGATGAAGGCGAGCACGACCCCGAGGAAGCCGACAGCCGCCACCAGGAACAGCAGCCCGGTCGCCGGTTCTCCCCCGCCGTTGTCCGAATCGCTCGCACTGTAGCTGGCCGAGGCCGGCACCGACACGAAGGTGCCGGGTGCAAAGCCGATGGCCACGGTCAGGTTCTGCCGCGGACCGAGACCCTGCACGGACGAGGTGAACAGCTGGCCCGTGCATCCGGGCACTGCGGCATCCGTCGTCTGGCTGATCTCGCACCGGGCGCCGTCGTCCTGGGCCCCGGAATAGCAGGCGGTGTCGCCGGTGAGGAACTCGGCGACGCTCGGGTCGACGTGCACGCGCGCGGTGACGGAGCCGAACGACTGGTCGAACCCGGTGCCGTTGGTGTCCCAGTAGAGCTCGTCGTCGTCGGTGTCGGCGAACGCGCGCACCACGTTCTGCTGCGTGTAGGTGATCGTGTAGGTCTGCTGGCCGCGCACGAACTCATCGGTGCCGAGCGGCACCTCGGTGACGGAGCCCTGGTCATAGGTCTCGAAGTAGACGGGGGCTCCGGTGGCGTCGGTGACCGATTCGACGGTGGTGTTCAGCGGCACCCCGTTGTAGTCGTTGGGGAGGAGGCGCACCATGCCTCGGTTCTGGTCGAAGTTCGGGAACTGCGCCACGAACGTCTCGACCGTGCGCAGGGTGGAGTGCCCGGCGTCGTCACGGGAGAGGTAGTAGTCGGCCTCGAAGGAGGTGAATGTGAAGTCACCGGTGTCTGCCGACGCGGCCAGGGGCATTTCGACGGCCGGCATCCCGAGCGCGAGCGCCGCCGAGACCGCGAGCGCGGCGATGACCTGCACGAATCGACGTAACGGATGTCTGGCCGGTGCGATCCCGTGCATGTTGCCGCTCCCTGTTTCTGCCGGAGCCGGGAGCCTCGATGCGGCGTCGACCGCGCCGAGCCGTGCTGTCCCCACAACATCCGCCCTTCGAAGGCTAGTGCAGCACGGGTCCCTTCGGTGCATGCGAACCGACAGCTGAGAGCCCGGCAACGAGAAAACCGGTCGGCCCCTTCACGAGGGGACGACCGGCCTTGGTGCTGCGGGTAGTCAGGGCATCAGTACCAGTTGTTGGCCTGCGAGTGAGACCAGGCGGCGCACGGGGTGCCGTAGGAGGAGGCCTTGATGTAGCCGAGGCCCCATGCGATCTGCGTGGTCGCGTTGGTGGCCCAGTCGCTGCCGGCCGTCGCCATCTTGTTGCCGGGCAACGCCTGCGGGATGCCGGTGGCACCGCCGTTGGAGTTCACGGCGTCGTACTTCCACTCCGATTCCTTCTGCCACAGCTGGTTCAGGCAGGAGAACTGGTCGGCGCCCCAGCCGTACTGGGACGCGGCCATGGCCTGAGCCGTGGCGCGCGCTCCGGCAGGAGTGTTGCCGGAGGCCAGCGACTGGGCACGGGAGGACTCGGCGGCGGCCTGCGCGGCGGCCTGCGCTTCTGCCTCGGCTGCGGCCTGGGCTGCGGCCGCGGCGGCAGCCTCGGAGGCAGCCTCGGCGGCGACGCGGTCGGCTTCGATCGACGCCGCGGTGACGGCGGCGGTCTCGGCCTTGGTCTGGGCGGTCAGCGAGGTGACCTCGTCGAGAGGGAGGATCTCGTAGCTGGCGAGCGAGCTGGCGACCGCGGCGAGGCTGGAGGCATCCACCTTGTCCTGGGTGGCGGCGATGACCTGATTGGCCTCGTTCAGGGTGATGGAGGCCGAGTTGTCGCCGTGCGCCTTGGCGACCGCGCTGTAGGCGCCGAGCTGTTCACGGTGCAGGCCCGTGCTGTCGGCGAGTGCGGTTGTGGCCGAGACGCGGTCCTGGGTGGCGGAGGCGGACTGACCGGCGAAGCCGGCGCCGACTGCGAGGCCGGTGATGGCGAGCACACTGCCGGCGATGAGCGCGATGCGGTACGGGCGGTTGATCTTGGTGGGGCCGGTGGTGCTGTTGCTGCTGGGAATGCTGTTGCTTCGCTTATTTTGGGCAGCGAATCGGATGCGGATTTCTTCGGGTGTTTCGGGCATGTATGTGCGCTTGACTTCCGTGTTACGCAAGCTCGCACGCGTGCGCGCGCCGGCTCACTGAGCATCGGGCCTGCGCTTTCGGGGGACGGCGCAGACGAAACTTATACTCTGTCTCATGTTTCTGAACAAACGCTCAGTATTCTGTAAAAGTCATGGGTAGCAGGGGATTGACACGAGATTCGGCAGGCCGCGCACCTCGATCAGGCGTGCCGCAGCGGGGGAGCCGCGTCAGCAGAGCCGACGGGCAACTCGCCCTGGTTCGCCGCGGCCGCCGGGCGGCGAATGAAGAACGCCGCGGGGATCGCGAACAGCGAGATCACGGCGCCGCACAGGAACGCGGCTGGAGCCCGTGATCAGCAGACGGGTGGGCCCGGAGCGGTCGGCAGCCAGCCCGCAACCGGGCCGATGCCGCCGGATTCCGCATTCAGGTTGCTGAGGCCGTAGACGAGCTTGCCGAAGCCGGGCGCTGAGAGGATGACCAAGACCACGTCGATCGGCGTCTTGCGCGAAGTGGTGACGTTCTTCAGCCCCAAGCCGCCCACGACGAGCGCGCTGAGGGCGATCGGGAGCACGAGGTTGAACATTTAGCGCCAGCCGAGCACGCTGAGAATGGCGCCCGAACTGCTGGAGCCGATGCAAGGGCGACCGAGAAGACGATGGTCAACAGCAGCGCGAATATGGTCGTCGTGCCGGTGGCCCGCACGACCCAGGCGGCCAGCAGCGTCGGCGGCAGTGTGGCGGTCTCGTGCGCGGCGAGGGATTCAAACCGCGCCGCTCCGGGCGGATCTGCGAGAGTCAGCCCGTCGCTCCCCGTGTGTTACGCCAAATGGCGAGTGCTGTGGCGCCGTCAACGACCGCGCCGCAGGATGGGTGGCATGCCCAGACAAATTCGCTTCAACGCTTTTGACATGAACTGCGTCGCGCACCAGTCCTCAGGAATGTGGCGGCATCCGCTTGACCAGTCCTGGCGATACAAGGACCTCTCCTATTGGACCGACCTGGCCAGGCTGCTCGAGCGAGGCACTTTCGATGGCATTTTCATCGCCGATGTGCTCGGAACGTACGACGTCTATGGCGGTTCGAACGAAGCAGCGATCCGGCACGGGGCCCAGGTTCCCGTGAACGACCCGATTCTGCTCGTCTCCGCCATGGCGGCGGTGACCGAGAACCTCGGGTTCGGCGTGACCGCGGGTACAGCGTACGAGCATCCGTACCCGTTCGCACGAAGGATGTCGACGCTCGACCATTTGACGAAGGGTCGCGTCGGCTGGAACGTCGTCACCGGTTATCTGCCGAGCGCCGCCCGCAACATGGGGCATGAAGACCAGTTGGAGCATGACGACCGCTACGACGTCGCCGACGAGTATCTCGAGGTGCTGTACAAGTTGTGGGAGGGCTCGTGGGAAGACGATGCCGTCATCCGCGACCGGGAGACCGGGGTGTTCACCGATCCGAGCAAGGTGCATGAGATCGGGCATTACGGCAAGAACTTCACCGTGCCGGGGATCCACCTGTCCGAGCCGTCGTTGCAGCGCACGCCGGTGATCTATCAGGCCGGGGCATCGCGGCGCGGTATCGCCTTCGCCGCCGGCAACGCCGAGGCGATCTTCGTGGCCGCTTCGACCAAGTCCGGCCTCACCGCGACCGTGAGCAAGATCCGGGATGCGCTCGAGCAGGCCGGTCGAGACCGGTACTCCGCGAAGATCTACACGCTGCTGACAATCATCACCGACGAGACCAGCGAGAAGGCGCACGCAAAACATCAGGACTACCTCTCCTACGCGAGCGAAGAAGGCGCCCTGGTGTTCATGTCGGGCTGGATGGGCATCGATCTCTCGCGGTATGACCTCGACGAGCCGATCGGCAACGTGAAGAGCAACGCGATCCAGTCGGCGGTGGCAAATTTTCAGGCGGCGAATGATGACGGCTCCGAGTGGACCGTGCGTGACATCGCGAAGCTCGGCGCAATCGGCGGCCTGGGGCCGTTCATCGTCGGCTCACCGGAAGAGGTTGCCGATCACCTGCAGGAGTGGGTCGCCGATACCGATGTTGACGGGTTCAACCTCGCCTACGCGATCACACCCGGAACGTTCGAAGACGTGGTCGAGTTCGTGATTCCCGAGCTGCGTCGTCGCGGGGCCTACCCGGAGGAGTACGTCGAGGGCACTCTACGCAACAAGTTGCACGGGCGCGGCGACCGTCTGCCCGAGGAGCACCACGGAGCCGATTATCGGCTCGGGGTGAACCAATCCGTTAGGTGACGAGCGGCGACCGCCGCTCGCCCTATGCAATCCCCGACTGCACCAGCAGCCGGGGGAAATCCGTGCGGCGGCGCCCGGCCAGTTTGAGCACCTGCTCACGCTCGCGCCGCAGCACGACCGACGGCCGCGCGGTGGCGGCGGCCAGAATGCGGGCAAGGGTCTCGGGCCACGGCACCCGCGCGTGGCCACTACCGGTCCCGAGACTCACAGGCAACCGGGACAATTCACCTTCAGTCGCGGCGAACAGGTCAGTTGCCGCTGCCGACCCTCATCGCATAACTCCTGCAATCCGGTGAGACTTCCCGCACGATCCGCGTGATTACGCGGGTGGACAAATCGGCAGGCAGAATTTGCAGGAGTTATGCTCGCCCCGCACGGGTCACCGCGTCTATGCCCGCACCCGCCGCAACCGGATCGGACCCTTCGCCGTCGACGGATCGACCACGGCCCCGCCCTGCGTGATCTGCAGGTTACCGCGGGCGACCATGCGGCGTGCGGCGCGTCGGGCCGGCTCCGTGAGGTCGTTCCAGCCGTCACCGCCGACCACTTTCGCCGCCTCGGACGGGCAGATCGTGGCATCCGTCGCCCGCGCACTGAGCAGTGTCGCGATAGCCTCTTCCAGCTTGAGGTCGGTCGCCGTGACCCCATGTGCGCGGCAAGCGGTCGAGCAGTACTTCACCGACTCCCAGTTGTCGGCCCACTTCATGCGCCACTCGATGCGCCGCCCACACGAGGCGCACGTCTTGTCCGCCCGGTCACGGGCGGGGTCAGAATCGGCGGGCTTTCGTTGACGGTGGGCCATGCCTTCTATCCTGCGGGATGGCGCGGGTCGCCGAAAGCCGCCGAGAGTCGCCGTTTGCGCCGAGCGTCGCCGTTCCAGCGGCGATTCTCGGCAGAATCGGCGACTCTCGGGGCTGCAGGGCGCCGGGCAGGCCGCCGGGCAGGCCGCCGGGCAGGGCGCCGGGCAGGCCGCCGGGCAGGCCGCCGGGCAGG
>NZ_PJJV01000051.1:0-41907 GCF_002929655.1 Cryobacterium sp. M23 | reverse complement strand
CCGAACGCCTCATCAAACTCACACTCGCCGCCTAAAATGAAACCAAGGACCCCGTCCGAAAAGACCGGGTCACCCCAGCCCGTGTGAGCGGCGTGTTGCGAAAATCTCCGAAGTTAGCAACCGCCACGGATGCCCGGAGCGGCAACCTCCGGCCGCTACCACCGGAGCTCGACCACCGGAGCTCGACCACCGGAGCTCGACCACCGGGTCTCAACCGGACGGGGGCAGGGTCGCCATTACAGGCGGTTCAGGAAGTCCATCTCGACCTGGGCGATGACGGCGGCGATCAGGTAGCAGACGATCGTGATCACGATGATCCAGGAGGAGGCGACGGATGCCAGGCGCCGCACGTGCGGCCCCGCTGGGAGGTTGCCCGCCGTGAGGTTGTGCAGCGTCACGGCGAGGAACATTGGGATCGTGACCGTCCAGGTCACCATGCACCACGGGCAGAGCACGTCGAGCTCGAAGAAGCTCTGCGCCATCAGCCAGATCACGAACGCGAGGGCGCCGGTGACGCCCACGTTCAGCGCGATCCAGAACCAGCGGGCTAACCGCGCCCCGGCCAGGATCGCGGCGCCGATCGTGATGACTACCGGCCAGGCCATCAAGCCGATCACCGGGTTGGGGAAACCGAGGATGGCACCCTGCCACGATCCCAGGTTGGTGCTGCAGCCCACCAGCACACTGAAGTTGCAGGAAAGCTGGGCCTGCGGGTCCTCGAGGATCGCGAACTTGTCGACGGTCAGGAGGAAAGCCGCGATGAGGGCGATCAAACCACCGATGATGAAGAAGATGGCGAGCCCGATGGGGCGCTTGACGGGCGGGTTGTGGGGCACGATTGAATTATGTCATGTGCCTCGCATGTGTTCCTGAGAATGCATGCGATAATCGGAACAGTCGCTTGGGCCGCGCTCAAGTTGACGCCAGAGAAGTCTTAATGGGCCGTAAAGGCCCAGATTCATTGGTCCCACGACCAAAGGTATTAGCAGCCAGAGCCAAGAGCCGGTTGCGAACGAAGAGGATTTCCGAGGGTTTCGCGCAAGCGTGATCCTCGCACGAGAGAGTAGCCGGATGGGTGGCGCGGTCGCCCACACTGGTCAAGGAGCGCACCAGTGATGGTGGAAGACAACGAAAACATCAGAAAACGCAAGGGTTTGTTCGGCACCCGCCGCACCTCGCGGAGGGCTGCCACCCCGGTGACCGTTCCGGAGGCCGCGCCTGAGAACAACAGTGCGCAGCAAAATGACGCCGCACAGAACATCGCTGCGGCGACGCGCGAGCCGATTTCAGCAGCGCAGGCACCCCGCGTCCACACCGACGACGCCGTGACCGAGCCGGCAGCCGCCGCTCCGTTCGGCGAAACCCCCGACTCAGAACAGGACGCTGCCGTGGAACCGACGCCGCCGCCCACCCCGACCGCCGATGTGGTTCGCCGCCCGTCCACCTCGCTGGTGTTCCAGGCCCCGGTCATCGTGCCGCTACCGGCCCGCACCGGAGCGCGCCGCGACACCGCGCGCCAGGACCAGCGCCAGGACCAGCGCCAGGACACCGGCCAGGACATCCGTCAGGACCATGACGACGAGGGCGACGACTCGTCGACCGTTCGTCGTCGCGCCCGCCGGCGCACCGGCGACGAGAACCGGTCCGGATCCGACGACCCCGCGAACACCGTTGTTCGCGTGCGCACGCCCCGCGAACCCGAACTCATCACCGAACCCCAGCGGATCAAGGGGTCGACCCGCCTCGAGGCCAAGAAGCAGCGCCGCCGTGACGGCCGCGATGCCGGGCGCCGTCGCCCGGTGATCACCGAGGCCGAGTTCCTCGCCCGCCGCGAATCCGTCGACCGGGCCATGGTCGTGCGGGCCAAGCACAACAAGATTCAGATCGGGGTGCTGGAAGACGGTGTGCTGGTCGAGCACTACGTCGCCAAGAATCAGGATGCCTCGCTGATCGGAAACGTCTACCTGGGCAAGGTGCAGAACGTGCTGCCGAGCATGGAAGCAGCCTTCGTCGACATCGGACGCGGCCGCAACGCCGTGTTGTACTCGGGTGAGGTCGACTGGGAGGCCGCCGCCGAGAACTCCGGCAACAGCAGCCAGGCTCGGCGCATCGAGCTCGCGCTCAAGCCGGGCGACAAGGTGCTCGTGCAGGTCACGAAGGACCCGATCGGGCACAAGGGTGCGCGACTCACCAGCCAGGTGTCACTGCCCGGCCGCTACCTCGTCTACGTGCCGAACGGCTCGATGAACGGGATCAGCCGCAAGTTGCCCGACACCGAGCGGGCGCGCTTGAAGAAGATCCTCAAGGAGGTTCTGCCCGAGAACGTGGGGGTCATCGTGCGCACCGCGGCCGAGGGTGCCACCGACGAGCAGCTCACGCTCGACGTCAACCGGCTCACCTCGCAGTGGGCGTCCATCGCCAAGCAGGTCGACACGGTGCAGGCACCGGCCCTGCTGCACAGCGAACCGGACCTTCTGATCAAGATCGTGCGGGATGTCTTCAACGAGGACTTTCAGAAGATGGTCATCTCCGGCGAGGAATCCCGCGAGGTCATCGAGGCCTACCTGCGCCAGGTCGCACCGGACCTGGTGGAGCGCGTGGAGCGCTACGAGGGCGAGAACGACGCCTTCGACGAGTACCGTATTTCGGAGCAGATCGAGAAGGCCCTCGACCGCAAGGTCTGGCTACCGTCCGGTGGCTCCCTCGTGATCGACCGCACCGAGGCCATGACCGTCGTCGATGTCAACACCGGCAAGTTCGTCGGCTCTGGTGGAAACCTCGAGGAGACCGTCACGAAGAACAACCTCGAGGCTGCCGAAGAGATCGTTCGCCAGCTGCGTCTGCGCGACATCGGCGGCATCATCGTCGTCGACTTCATCGACATGGTCCTCGAAACCAACCGCGACCTCGTGCTGCGCCGCATGCTCGAATGCCTGAGCCGCGACCGCACCAAGCACCAGGTCGCCGAGGTTACCTCGCTCGGGCTTGTGCAGATGACCCGCAAAAAGCTCGGTCTCGGACTTCTGGAATCATTCAGCGAGAACTGTGAAGCCTGCGCCGGCCGAGGCATCGTCATCCACCACGACCCGGTGCTCAAGCACCGCCAGACGGCTCAGCCGGCCATGGAGCGTCGCCCGCGCAGCAAGTCGGGCACCAATTCCGGCGGCGACAACGGGCACCGCGGCGGAAACGGAAACGGAAACGGTACCAACTCCGCAGCCGTGCACGCGTCTCAGGCCGATGCCGGCAAGTCCGGACACGGCACCCACGGCATCACCGAGGATGCCAAGCACGCCCTCGCCCTGATCGCCGCCCGCACCATCCCGCGCGCCCTGACCGGCTCGATCCCGATCATCGCCCTGCCTGAGGCGAAGCCGGAATCGGTTCCCGCGGAGACCGCCGCATCAGCCAACCCGGCCGCCGAAGCCAACCCGATCGAGGAGGCCGTGAACGAGGCAGTCGCGGTCGAGACGTCTGCACCGTCGGCACGCCGCAGCCGTAGGGCGTCCTCCCTTCCCCGCCAGCGGGACGCAGCGCCCATCGTGACCCCGGAAACCCCGGTGCAGGAGGCGCAGCAGACCCCGGTCGAGGCACCTGCCGCGCTCGAGGCCGCAACGCCCGACGACGACGAGCCCGTCGCCATCCTGGACATCCCGGTCAAGAAGTCCTCCCGTAGCCGCCGCACGGTCAGCAAGCAGGTCACCGACCAGCTGCTGGACTCGGTGCTGGACGCCCTGCCCGAGCCCAAGCAGCCGGGCCAGGGGCGTTCGCGCAGCCGGCGGGTGACGACGGCCGGCGGATCCACCGGGTCGGCCCAGCCGATCATGACCACGGCCCCGGATTCCCAGCAGTAACGAGAATCCCTGCAGGAACGAATCGAGTCGATCGGGCGACCGGCGGCGCACAGCCCACGGGGCTGGGCGTCGCCGGTCGCCCGGTCTCTTTCAACCGGCGAGGCAGCGCTTCGGGCCCCGATCAGGACTCTGGGAGAGAGCCGCTGCCCGATCGGTCCCGGCCGCGCACACGCAGGCCGCTTGCGCGGAGCCGGAGAACCAGTTCCCGATTGTCCACCGGATGCGCCCCCGAGGCCACGAGGGCGTCATAGCGGTGGGCGGGTACGTCGTAGTGGTCCAGGTCGAAGCCGCGGCGGGGGATTCCGTTGCGGGCCGCGAAAGCGTGCAGTTCGGCCAGTGACGAATCGCTGACAAGATGGGACCAGACGGTGCCATGCGCGGGCCACATCGGCTTGTCGATCAAGACGGTCATCACCCGATTCTATGATCCGGCCTCGGTTTGACCGTTGCAGCAGGATCGGCTAACGTTGACTTTTGGTGTGCGACGGGCCTTCGCCCCCGCGATCACCGAGGTTTTCTGAGAGCGACGGGCCGACTTGGCGTGTTTAAGGCAGTAACTTTCCATCACGGGGCCTCACGGCTCCCCAGAGATAGGTACGTAACGTGGTTTACGCAGTTGTGCGCGCCGGTGGGCGGCAGGAAAAGGTAGAGGTCGGGACCATCGTCACGATGGACCGAATCAAAGCCAACAAGGACGGCAACGTCGAGCTGGCCGCAGTGCTTCTCGTCGACGGCGACACGATCACCTCTGACTCCCAGTCACTGGCCAAGATCACGGTCACGGCCGAGGTCTTGAACGATCTCCGCGGTCCGAAAATCGTCATCCAGAAGTTCAAGAACAAGACCGGGTACAAGAAGCGTCAGGGGCACCGTCAGGAGCTCACTCGCGTTCAGGTTACCGGCATCGCCTAGGCCCTGAGGAGCAGAACAGATGGCACATAAAAAAGGCGCGAGTTCCACTCGCAACGGTCGCGACTCCAACGCCCAGCGCCTCGGCGTGAAGCGCTTCGGCGGTCAGGTTGTCAGCGCGGGCGAGATCATCGTCCGTCAGCGCGGCACCCACTTCCACCCCGGCGTCAACGTCGGGCGTGGTGGCGACGACACGCTCTTCGCTCTCGAGCCCGGCTCGGTTGAGTTCGGCGCCAAGGGCGGCCGCAAGGTCGTCAACATCGTGGTGGCTGCCGCTTAGGCATTCCACATCGGTAAGCGTGAGGGCGGGCTTCGGCTCGCCCTTTGCGTGTTTTACGGCACCCGCACGACAAGATGCACAGCACCAATGATTTACGCACCACTGAGCTTTTTGCCACCTGAAAGGGGCACCCCCATGGCCACGTTTGTTGACCACGTCACTCTCCACCTGCGAGCAGGCAACGGAGGGAACGGCTGTGTCTCCGTCAAGCGTGAGAAGTTCAAGCCGCTCGCCGGCCCTGACGGAGGCAACGGCGGAAGCGGTGGTGACATCGTGCTCGTCGCCGACCCGAACGTGACGACCCTCCTCGGTTACCACCGGTCCCCGCACCGCAGCTCCGCGAACGGCGGCCCCGGCATGGGTGACCACCGCGCCGGCTTCGGCAGCGAGCTGATGGAGCTGGCCGTCCCGCTCGGCACCGTGGTCAAAGACGCCGAGGGCAACGAACTCGCCGACATGACCGAGCCGGGCTTCCGCATCGTCGTGGCGCCTGGCGGTCAGGGCGGGCTCGGCAACGCGGCCCTGGCCTCGCTCAAACGCAAAGCCCCCGGCTTCGCCCTGCTCGGCACCTACGGCTGGGAAGGCGACATCCAGCTTGAACTCAAGACCGTGGCGGATGTCGCGCTCGTCGGCTACCCCTCGGCCGGCAAGTCCAGCCTGATCGCGGCCATCTCGGCGGCCCGGCCCAAGATTGCGGATTACCCGTTCACGACCCTGCACCCCAACCTCGGCGTCGTGGATGCCGGCGAGGTGCGCTACACCGTCGCCGACGTGCCCGGCCTAATCGAGGGCGCCAGCGAGGGAAAGGGCCTCGGCCTCGAATTCCTTCGTCACGTGGAACGGTGTACGGCGTTGCTGCACATCCTCGACTGCGCCACACTCGACCCTGACCGTGACCCGCTCAGCGACCTCGACGTCATTCTCGGCGAACTGGCCGCCTACCCGGTGCCCGACGGCCAGAAACCGCTCCTCGACCGCCCCCAGTTGATCGCCCTGAACAAGATCGACGTTCCCGAGGGCCGGGAGCTCGCGGAGTTCGTCAAGCCCGACCTCGAGGCGCGCGGTTACCGCGTGTTCGAGATCTCGACCGTCAGCCATGAGGGTCTCAAGCAGCTCAACTATGCGCTGGCCGAGACCGTCGAGGCCGGACGGGTCGAGGCCGCCGCGGCGCAGGCCGTCAAGCCGCGCATCGTGATCCGCCCGAAGGCCGTCGACGACAGCGGCTTCGTCGTCAAGGTCGAGGGTGGGTCGTTCGGCAACATCTACCGCATCATCGGCACCAAGCCCGAGCGCTGGGTGCAGCAGACGGACTTCAAGAACGACGAGGCCGTCGGCTTCCTGGCCGACCGCCTGGCCAAGCTCGGCATCGAGAACGAACTGTTCAAGGCCGGCGCGATCGCCGGCTCGACGGTCATCATCGGGCCCGGCAACGGCGTGGTCTTCGACTGGGAGCCCACCCTCACCTCCACGGCCGAACTGATCACGGCCCCGCGTGGCACCGACACCCGCCTTGACGACTCCAAGCGACGCACCAGCAACGAGCGCCGAGAGGAGTACTTCGGCCGGATGGACGCCAAGGCAGCCGCACGCGCCGAACTGATCCGAGAGCGCGAGGCCGGCATGTGGTCGACCGGCGAGGAAGAGTACAACGGCGACACTCTCACGGGCGACGGTTCAGTCCCGGTGTCGCCCCGTAAGGAGAGCGGGGCCGAATGAGTCACCGCTCCCGCGCCCAGGTAGCCTCCGCCCGGCGCATCGTCGTGAAGGTCGGCTCCTCGTCGATCAGCGGCGACAACTCCGAGCAGATCGTACCTCTGATCGAGGTCCTGGCCCAGGCCCACAATCGCGGCGTGGAGGTCGTCCTGGTGTCGAGCGGCGCCGTCGCCAGCGGCATGGACTACCTCAACCTCGACGAGCGGCCGGCCGACCTGGCCACCCAACAGGCCGCGGCATCCGTGGGTCAGAACGTGCTCACGGCCCGTTACCAGGAGACTCTGGACCGCTATGGCATTGCCGCGGGGCAGGTGCTGCTGACAGAGGGTGACCTACTCAACGAGCCGCACCGCAGCAACACCCGCCGCGCGGTGAACCGGCTGCTGGACCTGCGCATTATGCCCGTCGTGAACGAGAACGACACGGTCGCGACCTACGGGCTGCGATTCGGCGACAACGACCGGCTCGCCGCCATGCTCTCGGTGCTCATCCGCGCCGACCTACTGCTCTTGCTCAGCGACGTCGACGCGCTCTACACCAAGCCCCCGCACCTGCCCGGTGCGGAACCGCTCGACTTTATCGGGTTCGACCAGGAACTGGACGGCATGGAGTTCGGGGCGAACAAGGGTGCCGGCACCGTGGGCACCGGCGGGGCGGACACCAAGGTGAGGGCGGCCCGCCTGGCCGCCTCCGCCGGAACGGCCGTTCTCGTCACTGAGACGAGCCTGGCCGCAGAGGCCCTCCGCGGCGGCTCCTGTGGCACCTGGTTCGAGCCGATGCCCACCGCGCCCGGCCGAGCGCTTCTGTGAGCGCACTCGGCCGACACGAGGTCGCGTCGGCCGCGCGCATCGTTGTGAAGGTCGGCTCCTCCTCGATCAGCGGCGCGAACATCGCACAGATCATCCCGCTCGTCGATGCCCTTGCCGAAGCGCACGGGCGCGGAGTGGAGATCGTCCTCGTCTCCTCCGGGGCCATCGCCACCGGCATGCCCTACCTGCAACTCGACGAGCGCCCCACCGACCTGGCCACCCAGCAGGCCGCGGCATCCGTGGGCCAGAACCTGCTCATCTTCCGCTACCAGGACAGCCTCGACCGGTACGACATCGTCGCCGGCCAGGTGCTGCTCACTGCCGGTGACCTGGAAAACCCCTCGCATCGAGGCAACGCCCACCGGGCGATGGATCGCCTGCTCGGTCTGCGCATCCTGCCGATCGTCAACGAGAACGACACGGTCGCCACCCACGAGATCCGGTTCGGCGACAACGACCGGTTGGCCGCCCTGGTCGCCACGCTCATCCACGCCGACCTGCTGGTCCTGCTCAGCGACGTCGACGCCCTCTACACGCGCGCGCCGCACCTGCCGGGCGCGGAACGCATCGATCACGTCCCCTGCGGCGATCCCATGCTCGGTGTCGAGCTCAGCGGCAGCCGCTCCGGCGTGGGCACCGGGGGTGCCGACACCAAGGTGTCGGCCGCACGGATCGCGGCGGAGGCCGGCACTGCCGTGCTGCTCACCTCGACTGGTCTGGTTGCCGAGGCACTCCGCGGCGACCCGGTCGGAACCTGGTTCGAACCCGCTCTGGCCTAAACTACCGGGATGCTGCAGACCGACTCACCTCAGATCACCCCGATCCTCGAAGCCGCCCGAACCGCCGCCCGAACTCTGGCCACGACGTCGACCGGGCTGAAGAACCAGGCGTTGCACGGGATCGCCGCCGCCCTGCGGGGGAGCGCTGCGGAGATTCTGGCCGCTAACACCCTGGATCTGGCCGCCGGCACGCACAATGGCCTCTCCGAGGGCTTGCTCGACCGCCTCAGCCTCGACGAGGCGCGCATTAACGCCCTCGCCGACGCCGTGCTCGAGATCAGCCTGCTCACCGATCCCGTCGGGGAGGTTGTGCGCGGCTCCAGCCTGCCCAACGGCGTCCGAATCAGCCAGGTGCGTGTACCCTTCGGTGTCGTCGGCGTCATCTACGAAGCCCGCCCGAACGTCACCGTGGACATAGCCGCCATCGCTCTGAAGAGCGGCAACGCCGTCGTCTTGCGGGGCGGATCGGCCGCCGAGAACACCAACCGGGTGCTCGTCACCCTGCTCCAGGCCGCGATCAGGCAGGTCGGCCTGCCCGAGGCGTGCGTGCAGACCATCGACCCGTTCGGCCGTACCGGTGCCACCGAGCTGATGCAGGCCCGCGGCTTTGTCGACGTGCTGATCCCGCGGGGGAGCGCCGGCCTGATTCGGGCTGTCGTCACCCAGTCGACCGTGCCCGTGATCGAGACCGGGGCCGGCGTCGTGCACATCTTCGTCGACGAGTCGGCGAATCCGGAGTGGGCGGTCGACATCGTGCACAACTCGAAGGTGCACCGGCCCAGTGTCTGCAACGCCCTCGAGACTCTGCTCGTGCACGAGGCCGCGGCCGCGCGGCTCCTGCCGGCCGTTCTGGCGAAGCTGACGGAGTCCGGCGTTACCCTGCACGGCGACGACCGCGTGCGCGAGATCTTCCCCGCGGCCGTGCCGGCCACGGAGGAGGACTGGTCCACCGAGTACATGGGCCTCGAACTGGCCGTGGCGGTCGTCGACTCCCTCGACGACGCCATTGCGCACATCCGTCGCTACTCGACCGGGCACACGGAGTCGATCATCACAAACGACATCGTGAACGCCGACCGGTTCCTCGGAGAAGTGGATTCCGCGGCGGTCATGGTCAATGCCTCGACCCGGTTCACCGATGGCGGCGAGTTCGGTTTCGGAGCCGAGGTGGGCATTTCCACCCAGAAACTGCACGCTCGCGGGCCGATGGGTCTGCCCGAGCTCACCAGCACCAAGTGGATCGTGCGTGGCTCCGGCCAGGTGCGCGCATAGCCCCGCTAGACTGTGAGCCGCGGCGTATCACTGTGCCTTGTGTGTCCCTGAATGGAGAATCCCATGTCGTTCCTGACCGTTGTGCTGGCTGAGGCCGGGCTCGTCGATTTGCCGATGCCGATCTTCCTCTACGGAGTGATCGCCCTCGTGGTCTTCGCCGCGCTCGGCTTCGTCGTCTGGTCCTACCGGGATGTCGCCAACCGCCACCAGGCCAAGGCGAAGGCTTACGCCGACGCCCACGGCGGCGCGCGCAGCGACCACTAATCGGAAGCGTCACCCATCGATAATCCCGGGGCCCGCCCACCGCGCATCGGCGTGATGGGCGGCACGTTCGACCCCATTCACCACGGGCACCTTGTGGCCGCCAGCGAGGTGGCTCAGAGCTTCGACCTTGATACGGTCATTTTCGTTCCCACCGGTCAGCCGTGGCAGAAGGCAGATGTGACCGAGAGCGAGCACCGGTATCTCATGACGGTCATCGCCACCGCCTCCAATCCCCGGTTCACCGTCAGCCGGGTCGACATCGACCGAACCGGGCCCACGTACACGATCGACACCCTGCGGGATCTGCACGCCGAACGCCCGGACGCGGAGCTGTTCTTCATCACGGGTGCCGACGCGATGGGGCAGATCCTGGGCTGGAAAGATGTTCAGGAGCTCTGGGACCTGGCCCATTTCGTGGCTGTGAGTCGTCCGGGACACGAGCTCAGTATTTCGGGATTGCCCGACCAGGACGTAAGCTTGTTGGAGGTTCCGGCTCTGGCCATCTCGTCCACGGACTGCCGGGAACGTGTGAATCGGGGATTCCCGGTCTGGTATCTGGTCCCCGATGGGGTTGTCCAGTACATCTCAAAGCATCATCTGTATCGGAGTGTGGCATGACGTTGGGTAATGACCCACAGCCACTGACGCGGCGACAAGCCCGCGAATGGGCTAGTCGGAACGAGCAGGTCGTCGCCGGCGAATCGGCCGTGCCTGCGCCTCCGGCGCCGCTCGAACCGGCACCGGTGGATCAGGCACCGGTGCCGGTGACGGATGCCCTTTCCGCAAAGCAGCACGCCGCCCAGCAGTATCCCGCCGCACCGTCCGCGTTCGCGCCTCGCGCCGTCGACGGCACGCGCAGCGTTCTCCACGCGCAGGACCACAGCACCCTGACCCGTCGTGAGCTGCGCGCGCTTCAGACCGCACAGACCGGCGATTCCGGCGAATTCCTGCTGAAGCACAACTCCCACACCGAGTCGGCGCTCCCAGCTGCCCCGATCGCACCCGTGCCCGAGACGGCTGCGCACCCCTTCGCCATCGACGCGCTGCACGTTCCGGTGGCCCCCGCCAAGGTGGCGCCGCCCGTCGAGTTCCTGATTGAGGCCTCCCCGCGCACGAGGGTCAAGTCCCGACCCGGAGTGCTCCACCCGCCGGTCGGACACTGGTCGCTGGCCCGCGACGAGGTTGACGACCACGTTCCCGGCGTGACACAGCTCGAACCGTTCGACCAGATCGTGGCTCGCGGCATCAGCGCCGGCGGCATTCCGACCACGACCAACGCCCTGATCCTGCCGTCCATCCCGCACCACGGATCTTCGTCGGGCCCGCTCATGCGCACCGGCGAGATCATGGTCACCGGGTCGATCGACCTGCCCCGCAGCCTCGGTTCCACCGGAGCCCTGCCGAACGTCTTCGACTCGTCGGACATGGATCAGATGCTCGACCAGCTCGACGAGGGTGGACACCATAGCGACGTCGCCCCGGTCAGTGCGAGCCGCGCCGTCAGCACGCACGCTTCGACCCGGGGAGTCATGGCTCCACCGAAAAAGCGCGGGTTGACCGTTCCGGCCGTCCTGACCGTTACCGCAGGCGTCCTCGCTTTCGGCGTGCTGGCCCTGATCGTGGCCGGCTACGTCCTCAAGATTTTCTAATGCCATCCATTTCGCTTTCACTAACTCAGGGATTCATTCGATGACCGCTTCTGCCCATGCTCTCGAGCTCCTCCAGGTGGCCGCCGCCGCCGCAGACTCGAAAGCGGGGGAGGACCTCGTCGCAATCGACGTATCCAATCCCCTGCCTCTCACCGACATCTTCCTGATCGTCACGGGCCGCTCCGAGCGCAACGTGGTGGCCATCGCCGGTGAGGTCGAGGACAAGATGACCGAGGCCGGCCACAAACCGCTGCGTCGCGAAGGCCGTGCCGAGGGGCGCTGGGTCCTCGTCGACTTCGGCGATCTCGTCGTGCACATTTTCCACGAGGAAGAGCGCGTGTACTACTCGCTCGAACGTCTGTGGAAAGACTGCCCCGTCATTCCCATCGCACTGCCTGCCCACAAGGCCGCCGAGTAGCGGTGGTCAGCAGCAGGCTAATCATGTAGTAGCCTAGAGAAGTTGTTTCGGGCACGTTGCGAAACACATTCTGGGTCCGTGGCGCAGCTGGTAGCGCACCTGCATGGCATGCAGGGGGTCAGGGGTTCGAATCCCCTCGGATCCACCGAGTAGCACAACGTACCGAAAATATGGAACAGGCCTCGACTTCGGTCGGGGCCTGTTCTGGTTATGTGGGGCAGAAAAGCTCATCAGTGAACTTCGCATGAAATGTATCGATCAGATGGATCCTCGCGGAGGCCCTCTGACGCGACTGCGGGGCTGGTGATCACGCGCCGTCGATCAGGGCGAAGCGTGGAACGTCTGCGCCGTCGATGCGGACGGTTCCCGTGAACATGGCCAAGGGGCGCACCCACAGCCCGCGTTCTCCGTACAGGGCGGTGTAGACCACCAGCTGTTCCTCGGTCTCCGAGTGCAGGGCCACGCCGAGAACCTCGTAGAGGTGACCCTTGTAGTGCTTGTATCTGCCGATCGCAATGTCATTCATGGTGGGCTGACTCTAGGCTCCTTCGCCCGGCATTCCCAAACCGTCATCTCCCCACCCGAGCCGGACCGGCAGGTACCGGGCCGTACCCTGTTGCCCGGCGCCACACACCTGTTCGAGGAGCCGAAACCCTGGCGGAGGCCGCCGACCTGGCCCGGAACCGGGTCGCCGACCACCTCGCCCCGACCGTCCCGCCACCGGTTGCCCGCACCGCGAGTATCGCCCCGAGTCCGGCCGACACCCGAGCGACGGGAGCCACAGAACGAACCCGGCACGGGAGGTGACCGCGACGCTGCGGTCGAACAGGTCGGCAGAACGCGAGTACGAGACCGAGCCGACCGGGTTCCGGCGGCCCGGACGCTGCCCGATACTGGAGGGGTGCCCGAGACTTCGATCCCCGCAGAGCGCCCGCAGCGCCCTCGACCGTGCCCCTGCCCGAGCGGCAACCCCTATTCCGCGTGCTGTGGTCGGTTCCACCGCGGGGACGCGTTTGCGCCCACCGCGGAGGCGCTGATGCGGTCCCGGTACGCGGCCTTCGCGGTGGGGGAGCCGGACTACCTGCTCACGACGTGGCATCCGCTCACCCGCCCGGAGGTGCTGGAACTCGACGCCGACGTGCGTTGGCTCCGCCTCGAGATCGAACGGACCGCGCAGGGCGGCCCGTTCGACACCGAAGGGGTGGTGGAGTTCACCGCGCACAGCCGGTCCGGCGGCGTCTCCTCGCAGCAGCACGAGATCAGCCGGTTCGTGCGCCTGAACCGCCGGTGGGTCTACCGGGACGCCGTCTAGCCCAGCTGCTCCAGGTGGGCTTTCAGCCGCGCCGCGAACGCGGGGCGGGCACCTTCGGCCCGCACAGTCTGCAGCACGTGTTCCCGCACGCCCAGGGCGGTGAGCGTGGCGCTGAGCCCCTGACTTCTCCGGGGGGCGTGATCATCGGGTCGACGGTCGTGCGTGCCGGGTGGGCTCCCCACCCGAGAAGACCACCCCGTCGAGCAGGCCGTGACGCTTGGCCAGCAGCCAGCCGCAGGTGGACAGTGCCACAAGTCCCGCGATCTGCAGATCGTTCGCGCTCGCCCTTCTTGCCGATGCTGAACGAGCTGACCGGGCGGAAGTGGCCCATCACGATGGTCCACACCTCACAGACGCCGCCGCAGACCGTGCAGGTCGGGTGCTCGCCGGCCAGGTAGCCGTGGTCGGGGCAGATTGAGAACGACGGCGTAACCGTGATGTACGGCAGCCGGTGCGTCGTCAGGGAGCGCTGGACGAGCTCGCGCCAGGCCGCGGCCGTGCAGAGCTTCTCCGACATGTACAGGTGCAGCACGGTGCCGCCGGTGTACTTGCTCTGCAGCTCGTCCTGGCGGTCGAGGGCCTCGAACGAGTCGTCGGTGAAGCCCACCGGCAGCTGGGACGAGTCGGTGTAGTACGGGTTCGCTTCGGTTCGGGCCTGCAGGATGTCCGGGAAGCGCTTCCGATCGTCCTTTGCGAACCGGTCGGTGGTGCCCTCCGCCGGGGTAGCCTCCAGGTTGTACATGTTTCCGGTGGTCTCCTGGAATGAAGTTCTGGAAATAAGGCGTGCCAAACTTCGCGGTCATCACGTCGATAGACGCCCGGTTGATCACGGCCATCTCCTCGGCCAGGTCGCCGTGGTTGAAGTCCTGCTCGACCTCGCCGATCACGGTCACCTGCTCGCGCAGGTACTCCGGGCAGACCCAGTCGAACGTGAGGTTGGTGAACGGTGCCCGGTAGGAGTCGAAGGAGCTGAACTCCTGCGCTCCGGCCCACTCGTTCTGCATGGTGCCGAGGAAATTGACGATCCGCGCGAGGGCCGAGGAGAAATGCCTCGGGGAGTGGACTCGACCTTGTCGAGAAAGCCAATCAGTCCCTCGTCGAGGAACACCCGGAGCGACCAGCCGGCGCAATAGCCGGCCAGCATGTCGAGGTCGTGGATGTGTAGCTCGCCCTCGCGCTGCGCCTTGCCGATCTCGGCGCTGGAGACGGCGGCACGGATCCGCACTGCGTCGGAGGGAGCGTCGGCGCCAGTGCGCTTGATGGCCCAAAATTTCGGGTTTGTGCATTCGACCTCACACCCTGTGCCTCAACGTCACCACATCTTGGGGTCCACATTCCGATACTGACGAGATGTGGTGGTGAGTGGCTAAGCGAACGGTAAGAACAGGGCCGCCAAAAGGGCGATGTAGACGACCACGAAGACTGCGGGGGTCAGGAAGCGCACGACGTTGATCCACGGTGCGGAGGCGATGACGCCGCGCCCGAGGGCGCTGCTCGCGGGCAGCGCGCAGAGGTCAGCCACGATGGCGAGCCCTTCGTTCGCGGACGCGATTTGAGCGAGCGCGCCGAGAATGCCTGAGGCCAGCAGGATGCCCGCGGCCGCGATGCGCACGCTCAGCTCGGCCTCCGCCAGGCCGAGGGACAGGAAGGCCACGAGCGCCGTGAGTAGGAAGGTCGGAGCGAGCTGGGACATGATGATGTGCCAACGGGCCCGGGTCCAGAGCGAAATGAGTTCGTGTTCGGTCATGGGAAATCTCCTGTCGCCGGGGCGGCCGGATGGTGGCGCCTGACCCCATTCTGCCCCCTCGCGCCGGCTCGCCGGCGGCCCCCCTCCCTAGCGGAGCGCGCCGAACCTCAGGTCGGGCTCGGAATATTCCCGGGACGGCCGCGGTTTGGCCTTTGAATGCATTTGCATAGAGTTTGTCGAACGTACCGACCACGGCGAGGAGCACGCACCAGATGAAAAAGAAGTTCGAACTCGGGCTGGATACCTTCGGTGACGTTACCTTTGACGTCTTCGGGGCCCGGTTGTCCCAGGCGGCGACGCTGCGCAACGTGGTGGCCGAGGGTGTGCTGGCCGATCAGGTCGGCCTGGACTTTTTCGGGATCGGTGAGCACCACCGGGAAGATTTCGCCGTTTCCGCCCCCGAGGTTGTTCTGGCCGCGATCGCCGGGCAGACCACCGGCATCCGTCTCGGGTCTGCGGTCACCGTTCTCAGCTCCGACGACCCGGTGCGCGTCTTCCAGCGCTTCTCCACCCTCGACGCGGTCTCCAGCGGGCGTGCCGAGGTCATCCTGGGTCGCGGCTCCTTCACCGAGTCGTTCCCGCTTTTCGGCCTGGAGCTGGAGCAATATGAGCTTCTGTTCGAGGAAAAGCTCAACCTCTTCACCGAGCTGCTCAAGGAGGAGCCCATCACCTGGTCGGGCGAAACCCGTGCCGGCCTGCGTAACCAGCGGGTGTTCCCGCCCACCGAATCCGGATCCCTCACCACCTGGATCGGCGTGGGCGGCAGCCCCCAGTCCGTCGTGCGCGCCGCGCACTACGGCCTGCCGCTGATGCTGGCCATCATCGGCGGCTCGCCGCTGGCCTTCGTGCCACTGGTCCAGCTCTATCACCGTGCGCTGGCCCAGTTCGAGAAGCCGACCCGCCCGATCGGCGAGCACTCCCCGGGATATGTGGCCGTGACGGATGCCCAGGCCCGCGAGGAAATATGGCCGCACTATGCCGCCATGCAGGACCGGATCGGCCGCGAGCGCGGTTGGGGTCCGGTCACCCGGGAGCGCTTCGAACACGACGCCGGCCCGGACGGCGCCCTGTTCGTGGGCTCACCCGAGACCGTGGCCACGAAGATCGCCGCCACGGCGGTGAGGCTGGGGCTCGCCCGCTTCGACCTCAAATACAGCCTCGGCACGCTCTCCCACGAGAAACTGATGACCAGCATCGAGCTTTACGGCACCGAGGTGGCACCGCTCGTGCGCGAGCTGGTAGCTGCCGACCGCGCCGACGACGAGAGCGGGTGATCGCGGAACGCCAGAATACGAGGCCCGGCACAGCGCCCGGAACGAATTCGACGGAGATTCTGCTCAATACGGCTCGAAATACTCCGGAAACCCGCTCTTTTCCCAAAATCTCCGTCGAATTGGTTCGACACCGGGCACGGTGCTCCGCCTCTAGAGCTCGGCCACCGTGCCGGCGCCGTCCTCCTGCAGAGCGTACCTGGCGGGGACGAGCTGCTCGAGGCTGCGGTAGACATCCGCCGGCACCACGTCTTCGCCGGCCGGTGCGCTGAGGATGATGACGTCTGTCCCCAGGCCGGCCCGGAGGGTGAGGTCGTAGAGCTCGTCGAGGTCGTGCTGGGACAACACATCGCCCTGAGCCTCGGCGAGATGTACGCGTTCGCCGCCACGCCAATCGTGCAGGTACGCAGCACCTCGGCCGGGGCGTCGCACCGCGAGCCTGAACCATCCGGGCCTGCCAAGCTCCCTGGCCACCGGCGTGCAGAGGCACATCGGCGGCGTCCTCGCGGCCCTCGACGGTGACCGTGGGAACCGGGGGACGAAGCGAAGACCACGACCGCATTCACAGCGGCTTGATACCCAGAGCGGTCACCCGCGAAAACGGATCGGGCGTCGACGGGGCCCGGCAGACTGTAGCGTACTTGTGGGCATACCGGCGCGGTCGGTGTGTCGACAGCACGAGACCCGTAGCACGAGGAGCACCCTTTTGGAAACCTGGCCCGGTACTGCGTACCCGCTCGGCGCAACGTACGACGGCAGCGGCACGAACTTTGCCCTGTTCAGCGGAGCCGCCCACCGCGTTGAGCTCTGCCTTTTCGACGAACAGGGCGTGGAGACCCGCATCGACGTGGTCGAATCCAGCGCGTTCATCTGGCACTGCTACCTGCCTCTGATCCAACCGGGACAGCGCTACGGCTACCGCGTGCACGGCGACTACAACCCCGCCGCGGGCAGCAGGGCGAACCCCAACAAGCTCCTGCTCGACCCCTATGCCAAGGCCACCTGCGGCACGATCGACTGGGACCAGTCCCTGTTCTCCTACAACTTCGGTGACCCGGATTCGCGTAACGACGAGGACTCCGCCCCGCACATGATGCTCGGCGTCGTCGTCAACCCGTTCTTCGACTGGGTGGGAGACCGGCCCCTGCGTACGCCCTACAGCGCCTCCCTGATCTACGAGGCCCACGTGAAGGGCCTCACCAAGCTGCAGGATGCGGTACCGGAGGGCCAGCGCGGCACGTACGCCGGCGTGGCGCATCCGTCGGTCATCGACCACCTGCAGAAACTCGGCGTGACCGCGATCGAGCTGATGCCGGTGCACCAGTTCGTCAACGACGGCACCCTCGAGGAAAAGGGCCTGAACAACTACTGGGGTTACAACACCATCGGGTTCTTCGCCCCGCACAACGCGTATTCCTCCACCGGTGACCTCGGCAACCAGGTGCAGGAATTCAAGGGGATGGTTCGTTCTCTGCACGACGCCGGTATCGAGGTCATCCTCGACGTGGTCTACAACCACACCGCGGAGGGCAACCACCTCGGCCCGACGATCTCGTTCAAGGGTATCGACAATGAGGCGTACTACCGGCTCATGGACGACGACAAGCGGTACTACATGGACTACACGGGCACCGGCAACACTCTAAACGTTCGCCACCCGCACTCGCTGCAGCTGATCATGGACTCGCTGCGCTACTGGGTTCTCGAGATGCACGTCGACGGCTTCCGGTTCGACCTGGCCTCGGCTCTGGCCCGGGACCTCTACGACGTCGACAAGCTCTCCACCTTTTTCGAGCTCGTGCAGCAGGACCCGGTGGTGTCCCAGGTCAAGCTCATCGCCGAGCCGTGGGACGTCGGCCCCGGTGGGTACCAGGTCGGCAACTTCCCGGCCCAGTGGACGGAATGGAACGGAAAGTACCGCGACACCGTGCGTGACTTCTGGCGCGGCGAACCGTCGACGCTGGGCGAGTTCGCCTCGCGCATCACCGGTTCCGCCGACCTCTACGAGCACTCGGGCCGCCGCCCCGTCGCCTCGATCAACTTCGTCACCGCGCACGACGGGTTCAGCCTCTCCGACCTGGTCTCTTACAACGAGAAGCACAACGACGCCAACGGCGAGAACGGCCAGGACGGCGAATCGCACAACCGGTCCTGGAACTCCGGGGTCGAGGGGCCGACGGATGACCCGGAGGTCCTGGCATTGCGGGCCCGGCAGCAGCGCAACTACGTTGCCACCCTGCTCCTGTCGCAGGGTGTGCCGATGATCCTGCACGGCGATGAGCTCGGCCGAACGCAGAACGGCAACAACAACACCTACGCCCAGGACAATGAACTGAGCTGGATCCACTGGTCGGAGGCGGACCAGCCGCTGATCGAGTTCACGGCTGCCGTTTCCCGGCTGCGCCGCGAACACCCGACGTTCCGCCGCAGCAGCTTCTTCAACGGCCACCCCGGTCACCGCACCGCGGGCGACCCGATGAGCGACCTCGTCTGGCTGACCCCCGACGGGCAGGAAATGCAGTCCCAGGACTGGGACGAGCACCTCACCCGCACGGTCGCCATGTTCCTCAGCGGCAACGGCATCCGGGAGCGCGACGTCCGTGGCCGGGTGGTGACCGACGTGAATTTCCTGGTCTGCTTCAACGCAGACGCCGAGGATGTCGAGTTCACCCTGCCCTCGGCCGAATACGCCCCGGCCTGGGAGATCGTCGTCGACACGGCGGGCGAGGGCGCCGACGCAGTCCCGCGGCCCGCCGGGTCCCTGCACACGGTGACGTCGCGTTCCCTCGTCGTGCTGAGGGCGTATCACGCTCCGGAAACCACGCCGGACCACTCCGTCGCGGCCTCCCTGGCCGGGCTGATGACGGGGACGATCCCCGTGATCGACCCGGCGCACCTGGTCAAGCCGTGAAAATTCCACTCACCACCTACCGTCTGCAGATCACGGCCGCGTTCGACCTGGCGGCCGTGGGAGGGGTGCTCGACTACCTGACCGAGTTGGGTGCGGACTGGCTCTATCTGTCCCCGCTGCTCGCTGCGGAAGAGGGCTCCGACCACGGCTACGACGTCGTCGACCACTCCCGCATCGACCCGGTGCGGGGCGGCGCCGAGGCGCTCACCCGCTTGGCGGCGGCCGCGACGGATGCCGGGCGCGGCATCCTGGTGGACATCGTGCCCAACCACATGGGCGTCGCGACCCCGCACCGCAACCTCTGGTGGTGGAACCTGCTCCAGCACGGCCCCGCGTCGCGCTACGCGGAGGCCTTCGACGTGGACTGGGCCGCGAACGGCAACCGAATCGTGCTGCCCGTGCTCGGCGACGACGCGGACGGAATGAGCGAACTCGACCGCCTCCAGGTGGTCGGCGACGAGCTGCACTACTACGACAACCGGTTCCCGCTCGCCCCGGGCAGCGCCGACGGCGGCGCGGACGCCCGCGTCGTGCACGCCCGGCAGCACTACGAACTCGTCAACTGGCGCCGCGCGGACGCGCAGCTGAACTACCGTCGGTTCTTCTCCGTGAACACCCTGGCCGGCCTCCGGGTCGAGGTGCCGTGGGTCTTCGACGAATCCCACCGGGAGATCGTGCGCTGGGTGCAGGAAGGCCTCGTGCACGGGCTGCGGGTCGACCACCCCGACGGTCTCGCCGACCCGGGCGGCTACCTCGACCGGTTGCGGGATGCCACCGACGGAGCCTACGTGCTCGTCGAGAAGATCCTCGAGGGTGACGAACAGCTGCCGACCAGCTGGGCCACCGCCGGCACGACCGGGTACGACGCCCTCGCCGACTTCGACCGGCTGCTCGTCGACCCGGCCGGGCAGGGCGCGCTCGACGCACTCGAGGCCCGGCTGCAGGCCGAGGCCGCGGCGCCGACCGGTGACGCGCCGCCGGCGGACTGGGCCGACCTGGTGCACGCGCGGAAGCGCGTCATCGCGGACCGCACCCTCCAGGCCGAGGTCGTGCGCCTGGCCCGACTGGTCCCCGGCGGCGACGCCACCACCGAACTGACCACGGTCGACGCCCTGGCCGAACTCCTGGCCTGCTTCCCGGTCTACCGCTCCTACCTCCCGGTGGGCATCGACGAGCTGCGCCACGCTGGCGTCGAGGCGGCTCGCCACCGGCCCGACCTCGGCCCCGCGATCGAGGCTCTGCTTCCGTTGCTCGGCGACCCGGGGCATCCGCTGGCCGTGCGCTTCCAGCAGACCTCGGGCATGGTGATGGCCAAGGGTGTCGAGGACACCGCGTACTACCGCTTCAGCCGGCTCACCTCGCTGAACGAGGTCGGCGCCGACCCGGGGGAGTTCGCGGTCGACATGGCCGAGTTCCACCGTCGCCAGCAGACCCGCCAGGCCACCTTCCCGACCTCGATGACGACCCTTTCCACCCACGACACCAAGCGCAGTGAGGATGTGCGCGCCCGGATCTCGGTGCTGGCCGAGATCCCGGCCGAATGGGAGAGCACCCTGCGCACCCTGCGCGCGACCGCGCCCCTCGGCGACGCCCCGTTCGAGAACCTGCTCTGGCAGGCCATCGTCGGATCGTGGCCAGCCACACCGGAACGCCTCATCGCCTACGCGGAGAAGGCGGCTCGGGAAGCCGGAACGTCGACCACCTGGACCAGCCAGAACGCGGAGTTCGAGACGGCGATGCGCGGCCTCGTGACCGCCTCCTTCAACGACCCGGCAGTCACGCAGACGCTCACCGCGTTCGTCGACCGGGTACGCCAGGCGGGCTGGAGCAACGCGCTCTCGAACAAGCTCGTGCAGCTGACGGCCCCCGGAGTGCCCGACGTCTACCAGGGCAGCGAGCTATGGGACACCTCCCTCGTCGACCCCGACAACCGCCGCCCGGTCGACTACGACCTGCGGCGCGGCTACCTGGCCCGGGTGCAGGACGGCTGGCTGCCGCCCGTCGACGAGACCGGCGCCGTGAAACTTCTGGTCACCACGCGCGCCCTCCGGCTGCGCCGCGACCAGCCCGAACGTTTCTACCGGCACAGTCCGGTCCCCGCGTTCGGCGCCGCCGCCGACCACGTGATCGCTTTCGACCGCGGCGGCGCGGTCACCATCGCCACCCGGCTGCCGCTCGGGCTCGCGGCCGCGGGCGGCTGGGGAGATACGATCGTGGTCCTGGCCGGCGGGCCGGTCGTCGATCTGCTGACCGGGGAACGCCACCCCGGCGCATCCGTCAGCGTGGCCGCCCTGCTGGGGCGCTACCCGGTGGCCCTGCTGGTGCCGGCCGACGACGCCGACCCGACCCGCACGACCGACCTGGAAGGTGCCGACCATGCCCGCTGAATTCGAAGTCTGGGCTCCCAACGCATCGGCCCTGGCGGTCGAACTCGCCGACCAGACCGTGCCGATGACCCCGCGGGGCGACGGATGGTGGCACGCACCCCGTCCGCTGACCGAGCCCGCCGAGGGCCGTGCCGCTGAGCCCGTCGACTACGGCTTTTTGATCGACGGCCAGGGGCCCTTCCCCGACCCGTGCTCCCGGCACCAGCCGAACGGCGTGCACGCGAAGAGCCGCACGTTCGATCCCGGCGCGCACGTCTGGCAGGACAGCGCCTGGACCGGCCGCCAGCTGGCCGGCAGCACGATCTATGAGCTGCACCTCGGCACCTTCACCACGGAGGGCACCCTCGACGCCGCGGCGGGCCGGCTGGCCCACCTGGCCTCGATCGGCGTCGACTTCGTGGAGCTGCTCCCGGTCAATGCCTTCAACGGCACCCACAACTGGGGCTACGACGGAGTGCTCTGGTACGCCGTGCACGAGGGCTACGGCGGACCGGCTGCCTACCAACGGTTCGTGGACGCCTGTCACCAGGCCGGAATCGGCGTCATCCAGGACGTGGTCTACAACCACCTCGGCCCGAGCGGCAACTACCTGCCGCAGTTCGGTCCGTACCTGAACGAGAGGGGCGACACGGGCTGGGGCTCCTCCCTCAACCTCGACGGCGCCGACTCCGACCCGGTGCGCCGCTACATCATCGACAACGCCCTGATGTGGCTGGGCGACTACCACGTCGACGGGCTCAGGCTGGATGCGGTGCACGCCCTGCGGGACGACCACGCCCTGCACCTGCTCGAGGAACTCGCCGCCGACGTCGATGCGTTGAGCGCCACCTGCGGGCGCCCGCTCACCCTGATCGCCGAGTCGGACCTCAACGACCCGCGCCTGATCACCCCGCGGGACGTCGGCGGCTACGGGCTTACCGGCCAGTGGAGCGACGACTTCCACCACGCCGTGCACGTGGCGGTCACCGGCGAGACCACCGGCTACTACGCCGACTTCGAGCCGCTCAGCGCCCTCGCGAAGGTGCTCACCCACGGGTTCTTCCACGACGGCACCTTCTCCAGCTTCCGCGGGCGCACCCACGGTCGGCCGATCGACACCGCACGGATGCCGGCCTGGCGCCTCGTCGTCAACAACCAGAACCACGACCAGATCGGCAACCGGGCCACGGGCGACCGCCTCAGTGCGACCCTCGACGCCGGGCAGCTGGCGATCGCCGCTACGCTGACCCTGCTCGGCCCGTTCACGCCCATGCTGTTCATGGGCGAGGAGTGGGGGGCGAACACACCTTGGCAGTTCTTCACGTCGCATCCGGAACCCGAACTCGGCGAGGCCGTCCGCACAGGCCGGATCGGCGAGTTCGCGCGCATGGGCTGGGACCCGGCCGTGGTGCCCGACCCGCAGGACCCGGCCACGTTCGAGCGGTCGGTGCTGGACTGGGCTGAGGTGTCCCAACCGGCCCACGCGCGCCTGCTCGATTTCTACCGGGCTCTGGGCTGGCTGCGGCGTTCCCGTCCGGACATCACGGACCCGCGCTTCGGCCGGGTCGCGGTCGACGTCGACGAGAAAGAGCGGTGGCTGCGGCTCTGCCGCGGCGACACCGAAATCCTGGTCAACCTGGGCACGGAGGCTCGTGACGTGCCGACGGATGCCCCGGCGCTACTGGCATCCTTCGCCGCCGTCGGCGACGCGGTCCAGTCTCGCACGCCCACCGCGGTCACCCTCGCACCGCACTCCGTCGCCGTGTTCGGCGCCTCCGAGTAGCCCGCAGTCAACGGTCCCCGGGGCCTCGTGCATCGCGGCGCACCCTACGGAAGCTGGCGCACGTTACACCGTGCGCCAGCTTCTCCAACTTGCGCCGCGAGTGGGCAGAGCTCAGACGGCGCCCGACTCTGCCAGGTGGGATGCGGCGGCATCCGGATCGTCGGCGTCGGGCCGGGTCACCTCTTCCAGCAGCTCGAGCACGTGGCGGTACTCCTTGCCGGTGGCCCGGGTCAGCCCGAGCTCACAGGTGCGGTTGCACGACGCGAATGCCGTGGCGTCCATCGTCGCGACATCGGCCGCCTGCGCCCGGGTGGCGGATTCTGTCAGCTCGGGATGCAGCATGCCGCGGTCCCCGGCGAAGCCGCAGCAGCCCCAGTTATCCGGCACCTGCACCCTCTCGGCCACCCCGCCGGCCAGGGTCTGCAGGGAGTCGTTGATGCCCATCCGGGTGGAGGAACACGTGGGGTGCAGCGCGAGCGAATCGATCTTCTGGTACTCGGGCAGTGACGGCAGGATGCGTTCGGCCGCGAACTGCACGGCGTCGACCACCCGCAGGCGCGGCTCGTTCTGGTCACCCTCGATGGTCGTCCGCAGCCCCTCGGTGCAGGAGGAGGCGTCGCAGATGATGGCGAGCTCGCCGTTCCGGGTCGCCGTGCGCAGCGCCGCGAGGGTCTTGGCCCGCATGGTCGCTTCGCCGGTCTTCAGCCCCTTCGATGACCACGGCGTGCCGCAGCAGAGCCCGTCGATGCCCGCGGGCACGACGAGGGTGATGCCGGCCCGGTCGCAGAGCTGCTCGAAGCTGACCTGCACCCCGGGCGTGCCCGCGGTGGCCGGACCGAACATGGTCTGCACGCAGGCCGGGAAGTAGACGGCCTCCGGCGCCAGGGCCGGCACCGGGCGGGAGCGTCCGCCGCCGCCGCCGGGCAGCTCGCTCGAGTAGAGCGGCAGCGTGTCGGTGCCGAGCACGGCTCGGCCGAGCTTGTTGGGCACCATCAGCACCGGGGCCGGGATCTTGCGCACCACAGTGAGGGCCAGCCCGGCGCCGCGGGTGACCGCACCCCAGTTCTTGGCCGCGGTGTTCCAGACGCCGTTGATCAGCGGCCCGGTCTCGCCGCGCCGGATCTGCTTCATCATGGTGCCGGTGTTGATGTTGACCGGGCAGGCGGTCTGGCACATGCCGTCGACCGCGCAGGTCTCCACGCCGTCGTAGACGAAGTCCTTCTCCAGCTCGGCGGCCAGAGCCAGGTTGCCGCTCCGGCGGGCCTGTTCGATGGCGCGCAGGGTGACGATGCGCTGGCGGGGGGTCAGGGTCAGGTCCCGGCTGGGGCAGACGGGTTCGCAGTAGCCGCAGGAGACGCAGCTATCGACCACCTCGGCGACGGGCGGCACCAGCTTGATGTCACGAAGGTGCACCTCAGGGTCGTCGTTCATCAGCACGCCGGGGTTGAGCATCCCGGCGGGGTCGAACAGCACCTTGAGCTGCCGCATGACGTCGTAGAGCTCGTCGCCGTACTGGCGCCGCACATACGGAGCCATCACCCGGCCGGTTCCGTGCTCCGCCTTGAGCGAGCCGCCCTCGCCGAGCACCAGGTCGACCATGTCCTCGGTGAAGGCGCTGTAGCGCTCCAGCTCGGTTGTGCCGGTGAACCCGTCGGTGAGCATGAAGTGGATGTTGCCGTCCTTGGCATGGCCGAAGATCACGCTGTTGCGGTAGCTGTACTTGTCGAACAGACGGATCAGCTCCACGCAGGTGCGGCCGAGCGCGGCCACCGGCACGACGACGTCCTCGAGCAGCGCGGTGGTGCCCTGCGGGCGGGCGCCGGCGACGGATGCGTAGAGCCCCTTCCGCAGATGCCACAGCTGGGCACGGGTCGCGGAGTCCGCGCTGAACTTCACCGGGGCGCTGAGCCCGAGCCCCGGCATAATGGTCAGGCCCGCGCGCTGGAGCTCCTGCAGCGATTCGGGGTTGTCGGTCTGGTACTCCATCAGGAGGGCGGCGTGGTCGCGCACCGCGAGGTCGCGCACGACCGGGGGTACGTCGTCCAGGCCCTGGCCGACCTTGAGCGACAGGGCGTCCATCAGCTCCAGGGTGGCCGCGCCGGTGCCCACCAGGGCAGGCAGGGCCGCGTTGGCGGTCTCCAGGTCCGGGAAGACCAGCAGGCCGGTGACCGTGTGGGTCGGCCGCGGGACGGTGCGGAAGACCGCCTCCGCGACGAACCCGAGGGTGCCCTCGCTGCCCACGATCAGGTGCGCCAGGATGTCGACGGGCCGGTCGAAGTCCAGCAGGGAGTTCAGGCCGTAGCCCATGGTGTTTTTCATCGAGAACTGGTGACGGATGGTCGAGACGGAGGCCGGGTTGCCGGCAACCCGCTTGGCGAGGCGCAGCAGGCCCTCGTGCAGCTCGGGTTCGAGGGCGCGGAGGCGCGCGTCGGCATCCGCCGCCCCGGTGTCGACGACGGTGCCGCTGGGCAGCACCACCGTGACCGATTCCAGGGTCTGGTAGGCGTTGTCGACGGTGCCGCAGGCCATACCGGAGGAGTTGTTGGCCACGACGCCGCCGATGGTGCAGGCGGATTCGCTCGCCGGGTCCGGACCGAATTTGCGCCCGTACTGCGCCAGGCGGGCGTTCAGGGCGCGCACGGTGGCGCCGGGCTGAACCCGCACTCGGGCGCCGTTGTCCTGCACCTCGATCTGTTTGAAGTTGCGGCGCACGTCGACGAGCACGCCGTCGGTGAGCGCCTGGCCGCTCAGGCTGGTACCGCCGGAGCGGAACGTGAGCGGCACACCCTGCGCCCGACTGGCGCGCAGCAGCTTGCCGACCTCGTCCGCGTTGGCGGCCACGACGACCGCCTGCGGCACCAGCAGGAAGTGCGAGGCGTCGTGGGCGTTGGCGTGCAGGTCGATCGCCCGGGTCTTCACCTGGGCCGGGTCGGACACCGCGGCGCGGAGGGCACCCAGCATCCCGGCGGATGCAGGCACCGCTGTGGGACCGGAGACGGTCGCCGAGGGCGTGACCACCGTGCCGCGGCGGGCCATTACGGCACCATCCAGCCGAGGACCGGGGTGGACTGCAGCACGATCAGGACCGTGATCAGCACGAGGAGCCCCAGGCTCCATCCGACGAGCTTGCGGAAGAGCAGGCTCTCCGCACCCACCAGGCCGACGGCGGCGGCCGCCACGGCCAGGTTCTGCAGCGAGAGCATCTTGCCGAGCACACCGGCCGACGAGTTGGCGGCGGCCATCAGCACAGGCGACAGGCCGGTCGCGTTGGCGGCGGTGACCTGCAGCTGCCCGAAGAGCGCGTTGGACGAGGTGTCGGAACCGGTCAGGGCCACGCCGATCCATCCGATCAGGGGGGAGATCACGGCGAAGAATACGCCGGCGGTGGCCAGGTAGGCGCCGAGGGAGGCGGTCTGGCCGGACAGGTTCATCACGAATGAGAGGGCGAGCACGGCGGTAACGGTGACGATGGTCCAGCGCAGCTGCACGAGGGTGTCGCCATAGATCTTGAGGCCCTGGCGGAACGAGACCTTGTAGAGCGCCATGGTGAGCAGGCCGGAGAAAAGCAGCAGGGTGCCGGTGGCCTTGAAGTGGTCGAGCTTGAACATCGTGGCCGGAACCGGGTCGCCGGCGGCGTCGGTCACGTTCAGTCCGGGCCAGGCGAAGGTGACGCTGCCCACGACGCTGAGCCAGGCCTTGATGGCCGGGATCTGCGCGATCGAGAAGATGCCCATGATGATCAGGTACGGGGCGATGGCCTTCCACACCTGGCGCGGTTCCGGGCGGGTGTTGTCGTTCAGGTCAGGGCTGTCGGCAGAGCGTCGCGCCGACTTGAGCGCGGTGGTGGGGGTGCTACGCATGGCGGATGCGGGGACCGCGGCGCCCACGGTCGTGCTCACCAGGTTCTCGGCACCGGACAGTTCGACGTCGTCGTTCAGTCCCATGGATTCGGCCGGCTGCCAGAAGCGCAGCATGACCAGGACGGCGGCCACGGTGGCGACGGCGGCCACGACATCCGTCAGCTCGACGGCGAAGAAGTTGGCGGTGACGAACTGGGCCAGTCCGAAGACGAGTCCGGCGACCACGGCCACCGGCCAGGTCTGCTTGACGCCGCGCTTGCCGTCGACGATGAAGACGAGGATCAGCGGAACGATCACGGCGATGAACGGCGTCTGGCGGCCGGCCATCGACGCGAGGTCCTGGATCGGCAGGCCGGTGACGCCGTTGAGGGCGATGATCGGGGCGGCCATGGCACCGAACGCCACCGGGGCCGTGTTTGCCAGCAGCGACACCATGGCGGATTTGAGGGGCTTCATGCCCGCGGCCATCAGCATGGCGGCGGAAATGGCAACCGGGGCGCCGAATCCGGCGAGGGACTCGAGTAGTGCGCCGAAGCAGAAGGCGATCAGGATGGCCAGGATACGCAGGTCGTTGGAGATGGAGCGGATGGTGCGGCCCAGCACCTCGAACCAGGGGGTGGCCACGGTGAGCTTGTAGATCCACAACGCGTTGACCAGAATCCAGAGAATCGGGAAGAGGCCGTAGAAGAGGCCGGCGGCCGTGGCGCTCAGCGCTTGGCCGACCGGCATCTGCCAGCCGACGACGGCGAGCACGACCGAGAGGAGCAGGCTGACCAGCGCCGCCTTGTGCGCCTTGACCCGGAACACGCCGAGAAGGACGAACAGGAGAATCAGCGGCAATGCGGCGCAGATGGCCGACAGGACGAGGGATCCAAGAATCGGATCGAGTATCTGTTGAAAGATTGGGTCTCCACACTGAGGTCGTGGTCACGCCGTCGTGACACTTCATCAGTTGTATAGCAAGTATGCAAGTAAGTCAATATAAATTGTGTTTTTGTCTGTCAAGATGAGAACACAATTTAGGAAAGGCAGGCCCCGTGACAGCGCGCGTAACGGCAACGTCGATCGTGGATGCCATCGCGAACGACCTGCGAACCCGAATCCTTGAAGGGGAATTGACCTCCGCCGCGGCCCTGACTGAGACCGATATGGCCGCGAGCTACGACGTCGCCCGCCCCACGGCGAAGGCGGCGATCGAGAAACTCGTCGCTGAGGGACTGCTGGTGCGCGGGGCGCACAAGAGCGCCCGCGTCGCCGAGCTCGGACCGGACTCCGTGCGCGACATCTACCAGGCCCGCGCCTACCTCGAAAGCGAGGTGCTGCGCCGCCTGGCCCTCAGCTGCACCGTCCCCGAGGAGGCCGTGCAGGCCAACCTCGACATCGCGGCCGTGGCTGGCGGCTCCGCCCTCGACGTCGTGGAACCCGATATGCGTTTCCACACCAGTCTGATCGACGCCGTCGGCAACGAGCGGATCAGCAGGATGTACCGTTCCCTGGTTAGCGAGGTACGCCTCTGCATGGTGCGGGTGCAGTCGCTGAACCTGCTCGACACCGCGTTGATCCAGGCCGAACACCAGCGCCTGCTCGAGCTGATCGGGGAGGGCGATGGCGCCGCGGCCGCCGAGTTGCTCGACGAACACCTCGCCCGTGCCCGCGAACGCCTCGCCGCGGCAATCGGCGGCGAAGCCGGCCCGGAGGCACACCTCCCGTCATCCCTGCACCGGGTCTGAGTCCCCCAGAGACGCCATGGGCTACTTTCTCGCACCATCCACCCGGGTTGCCCTGTCGCGCCTGGTGACCCTCGACACGGCCCCGGGCTCGGCGCCGCTCGAGCGGTTGCGGGCCATCCGTTCCCTGCTCTTCGAGCTCGACGCCGACCCAGCCACCCTGGTAGGTGTGCGCGACGCCCTCAGCGGGGGAGCGGACTGGGACGAGATCGCCGACACCGCCGGTTTGAAACCGGCCGCCGCGAAGTGGCGCTGGAGCGGCACCGATGCGGAGATCGCCGCCCGGCAGGCGGCCGGACGCAAGCGGTCCGCACGTCCCAGCGCCGTGCCCACCGATCTGCCCGGGCTGTCCGTGTCCGAGGCAGCTGCGCAGCTGGGGGTCACCGCCCAGGCGATCTACCTGAAGCTGAGCCGCGGCAAGCTCGCCGGCCGAACCGTCGAACTCCCCGACGGGCGAAGCTACAAACGGGTCTTTCTCAACGAAGACCCGGATGCCCGCCTTGACCGCGCCGAATCGGCAGCAGACAATGACCCCACCGCTTCCCCCCGATGCACTCTGACGACGGAGCCCTCACCATGACTGATTTCTCCTCGACCAGCACGCCCACCCGGTCGATGCCCCTGTCCGATCAGACCGAGACGCTCGAGCCCCTTGAAGAGCCTCAGACGACCGAGGCCCAGCCCGCGCCCAGGCGCGTAGCGCACCTCACGACCACGTCTGGCCAGCGCACCGCGCTGGTCGTCCTGGTCGGAATCATAGCCCTCGCCGTGGCCTTCATCGTGATGCTTTTGGTGGGGGTGTCGAGCGAGAGCATCAACGCCCTGGCCGTATTCGCCACGCCCGTCGCCTCGATGGTGGCCGCCTATTACGGCATCACCCTGAGCATCCAGCAGGTGCGCAGCGAACGCGCCGAGAAGGAAAAGGCTATCGCCCGAGCGGATGCCGCCGACGCCGCCAGCCGCGAGACCGAGGTCTGGGCCGCCCAGATGGAATCCGGCCTGCGCGTCGCGATGGCCCAGCTCGCCGCCGCGGGTATCGGCACCGAGGCGGTCGAGAAGGCTGCAGGCACCCCCGACGGCTTCTTCTGACCGGGGTTCGATCACTTGAAGCCGCCCAGTTTCGGCTAGCCGGCCTCCTTCTCGGCGGTGCCGTTCCGCACGCGCACGATGGTCCCCCAGCAGGCGACGGTCGTCAGCATGAACGCTCCCAGCGCTCCTAACGCGAGCGGCGAGAGGGCGAAGGCGAGGGGCAGCGCCAGCAGCAGCAGTGCGATTCCCGTGACATGGGAGATCAGCACCTCCCGGGCCACGACGAATCGGAACAACGCCAGCCCCAGCAGGTACAGCAGAGGCCCGCCGGTGATGGCGACGGCCGTCGAAAAAATGACCGGGTCATCCGGATGCGCCAGGATCTCCTTAACGCCGACCGAGCTCAGAACAACGCCGGCGATGAGCATCGCATGTACATAGGTATACGCGAGCCGGGCGAGCCGGCCGGGGTCGGCGGCATCGGCGAGGGCTTTGCTGCCCGCGTACTCGCTGTGGTCGAAGTACAGCCACCACATGGCCGCTCCACTCACGAAGGCCAGCAGCAGGCCGAGCACACCCGGCACCGACACGTCCTGATCGACGAAGGCGAAGCCCGTCACCAGAAATGATTCGCCGAGTGCGATGATGACGAACAGGGCGCTGCGCTCCGCGATGTGCGGACCGGAGAGCTCGCCGTCGCCGGGAGTGGCCCGGCCGAGGCCCGGCACCGGGAAGCCGAGCGTCGCGGAAACGAACTCGATCCCGAGTGCGGTGGCCCAGAGCAGCAACCGGTAGTCGGCCGGGAGCAGGCCGCCGAGAATCCAGAAGAGCCCGGCCACGGCGAGCCAGAGGAAGATCCGCACGAAGGCGCGGTAGAGGGCGCGATCGTGGAGCGCGAGGGCGAGCGCCATGAAGGCCGTTCGGCTCAGCTGCAGGGTGACGTAGGCCACGGCGAAGAGGAATCCCCGGTCGCCGAATGATTCGTGGATCGAGACGCTCACCACGAGCCCGACCAGGGAGAGGCCGATCACGACCCCGCGCACAGGCAGGCGGGCCGGATCGAGCAGGTTGGTCACCCAGGTGGTGTGCACCCAGATCCACCACAGGGCGAGCACCAGGATGACGGACTCGGCGGTTCCCTGCCAGGACTGGTTCTCGTAGAGATGGCGCGACAGCTGGGTCAACGCGAACACAAAGATCAGGTCGAAGAACAGCTCGATGTAGGTGACCCGATCCGCCAGGTCGGACCGATCCGGGCGCATCAGATTGAGCCGGAGGCCAAAACGGACGGCGGGGCGGCGACCGGTGCCGGGAGCGGAGGGGACGGTGCTGGGCGTTGCGTTCACGCACCCAGTCTGCCTCAGTCCGGCAGATGTGGGGGAGGCGGCGTGGCGGCCTCCCCTGTTGCCCTGAGGGGACTTTCTATGACATTCTTTTACAAAACGAACGGTCAGTTAGTAAACACGGCGATCAAAGGTGATGAAGCCATGCCCGAAGCATTCCTAGTTGATGGTGTTCGAACTCCTATCGGCCGATACGGCGGGGTGCTGGCCGGCATCCGCCCCGACGACCTGGCCGCCATCGTGCTTGCCTCGGTCGTGTCCCGGTCCGGGCTGGATCCCGCCCTCGTTGACGAGGTCGTCCTCGGCGCCGCCAACCAGGCCGGCGAGGACAACCGCAACGTCGCCCGCATGGCCGTGCTCCTGGCCGGTCTCCCCGACAGCGTGCCGGGGATCACGGTCAACCGGCTCTGCGCATCCGGCCTGTCCGCCGTGCACCTGGCCGCCAACATGATCAAGGCCGGCGAAGCAGACCTCGTGATCGCCGGCGGCGTCGAATCGATGACCCGCGCACCCTGGGTTCTCGCCAAGCCGGAGAAGGCGTTCGCCAAGCCGGGCGAGATCGTCGACACCTCGATCGGCTGGCGCTTCACGAACCCGCGCCTGAAAGCGCGCGACAAGGCCACCTTCTCCATGTCGGAGACGGCGGAGGAGGTCGCCGCCCTCGACGGCATCAGCCGGGCGGATGCCGACACGTTCGCCCTCCGCTCGCACCGGCTGGCACTCGAGGCGCAACGTGACGGCATCTTCACGCCCGAGATCGTGGGTGTTCCCACCCGCGCCGGACTGATCGAGATCGACGAGGGCCCCCGAGCCGACACCACGCTCGAACGCCTCGCCGGGCTGCGCTCGGTCGTGCGGACGGGCGGCATCGTCACGGCCGGCAACGCCAGCTCCCTCAACGACGGGGCCTCCGCCATCGTTGTGGCGAGCGAGGCGGCCATCGAGCGTCTGGGGCTGACGCCCCGCGCCCGGGTGGTAGGCGGAGCCAGCGCCGGCGTCGCCCCGGAGACCATGGGCCTCGGCCCGGTCCCCGCCACCCAGAAGCTGCTGCACCGCCTGGGACTGACCATCGGTGACGTCGACGCCGTCGAACTCAACGAGGCGTTCGCGACCCAGTCTCTGGCCTGCATCCGCCGGCTCGGCCTCGACCCGGAAATCGTCAACCGGCACGGCGGCGCCATCGCCCTCGGGCACCCGCTCGGGTCGTCCGGGTCCCGCATCCTGATCACCCTTTTGGGGCGCATGGAGCGCGAGGGTGCCCACCGCGGCGTGGCCACCATGTGCGTGGGCGTCGGGCAAGGTTCCTCCCTGCTGGTGGAGCGCGTCTAGATGTCGCGCGAGTTCACGACGCTGCTGGTCGACGAGCGGCCCGACCGGGTGCACGTGCAGCTTGACCGACCGGCCGTGCGCAACGCCATCGACCAGACCATGATCGACGAGCTGCACCTGGTCTGCGCCGACCTCGAGCAGGAACCCCGCATCCTGATCCTCTCCGGCACGAACGGCGTCTTCGCCTCCGGGGCCGATATCGCCCAGTTGCGGGAGCGCCGGGCCGAAGATGCCCTGAACGGGATCAACTCGACCCTGTTCGGCCGGATCGCCCGCCTGCCGATGCCCGTGATCGCCGCCATCGACGGCTGGGCGCTCGGCGGCGGGGCCGAGCTGGCCTACGCCGCCGACTTCCGGATCGCCTCCACGACCGCCCGGCTCGGCAATCCGGAGACGGCCCTCGGCATCATCCCGGCGGCCGGAGCGCTGTGGCGGCTGGCCGCGCTGGTCGGCGAACCCGTGGCCAAGGAGATCATCCTGGCCGGGCGCATCCTGAACGCTTCCGAGGCGCTGGCGGTGCACCTGGTCACCGAGGTGCACGAGTCGGACGTCCTGCTCGAGGCAGCGCACGCGCTGGCCGACCGGATCGCCAAGCAGGACCCGCTGGCCACCCAGCTGGCCAAGGAGGTCTTCCATGTTCCCGCCGCGGAGCATCCCGTGGCCGACAACGAGGCCCAGGCGCGCCTGTTCGAGTCCGACCAGAAATTCACCCGAATGACCGCATTCCTGGAGAGGAAGAAGCGATGACGCTCAGCACCGTGTCCACAAAGGCCCAAGCCGCTCAGTCCGTGCCAGTGCCGCACCAGGTCGGCGTGCTCGGCGGAGGCCGCATGGGCGCCGGCATTGCGCACGCGTTCCTGATGGCCGGGGCCCATGTCACCGTCGTGGAGCAGGGAGACGACGCGGCTGCCGCCGCCCGCGACCGGGTCCTGACCGCCATCGACAAATCCCAGAGCCGCGGTAGCGTGACCGCGAGCCGCGCCGAGCTCGGCGACCGGCTGACCGTGACAACGGATGCCGCCGCGTTCGCTGGCTCCGGCCTCGTCGTCGAGGCCGTTCCCGAGATCGTGGCGCTGAAGACGCAGGCGCTCCGCCTGGTGGAGGGGCACCTCGCCCCCACCGCCTGGCTGGCGTCCAACACCTCCTCGCTGTCGATCACCGATCTGGCCGAGACGCTGGACCGCCCGGACCGGTTCATCGGACTGCACTTCTTCAACCCGGTGCCGGTCTCGACCCTGATCGAGGTCGTCACGGGGGAGCGCACCGACCCGGAGCTCGCCCGGCTCGCCCAGGCCTGGGTGTCCGCGCTCGGGAAGACGCCGATCCTGGTGCGGGACTCGCCCGGATTCGCCAGCTCCCGCCTCGGCGTCGCGATCGCGCTCGAGGCGATCCGCATGGTCGAGGAGGGCGTGGCCAGCCCCGAGGCCATCGACACGGCCATGGTTCTCGGCTACAAGCATCCGGTCGGGCCTCTCCGCACGACCGACATCGTCGGCCTCGACGTTCGCCTCGGCATCGCCGAACACCTGCACGAAACCCTCGGCGACCGGTTCGCCCCGCCGCAACTGCTGCGCGACCTTGTCGCACGCGGTGACCTCGGACGCAAAAGCGGCCGCGGCTTCTTCGATTGGAAGGACGCATGATGACACTCCTCAGCAATGGCACCAGCACTGACACGAGCTCTGACACGAGCTCTGACACGGTCGTTCCCAGCTACGTTCTCGACTCCTGGTGGACCCCTGACACCGACGTGGTCGCCCAGCGTGTCCTCGACGCGAGCACCGGGGCCGAGGTCGCCCGGGTCAGCAGCGACGGGCTCGACCTGGCCGCCGTGGTCGAACACGCCCGCACCGTCGGCCAGGCCTCGCTCGGGGAACTGACCTTCCACCAGCGCGCCATCCTGCTCAAGAAGCTGGGACAGTACCTGGGCGGGGTCAAGGAGGAACTCTACGCGCTCTCCGCCCGCACCGGCGCCACCCGCTACGACTCGATGGTCGACATCGACGGCGGCATCGGAGTGCTGTTCACGCTGTCCTCCAAGGGCCGGCGCGAGATGCCCAACAGTCAGGTTTACATCGACGGCGACGTCGAGGCGCTCTCCCGCGACGGCTCCTTCAGCGGTCAGCACATCTACACCCGCATCCCCGGAGTCGCCTGCCAGATCAACGCCTTCAACTTCCCGGTCTGGGGCATGCTTGAGAAGCTGGCCCCGGCGTTCATCGCCGGCGTGCCGACGATCGTCAAGCCCGCGACGCCCACCGGGTACCTGACCGAGGCGGTCGTGCGTCACATCCTGGCGTCCGGCATCCTGCCCCTGGGCGCCCTGCAGCTGATCTCCGGCAGCGCTAGGGACCTGATCGACCACCTCGATTACCGCGATCTGGTGGCGTTCACCGGGTCGGCCGGCACCGCCCGCACCCTCAAGTCCCACCCGAACGTGGTCGAGGGCGGCGTGCGCTTCACGAGCGAGACCGATTCGCTCAACGCCGCGATCCTGGGCCCGGACGCCGCGGCCGGCACGGCCGAGTTCGACGCCTATGTCGCCTCCGTAGTGACCGAGATGACCAGCAAGGCCGGTCAGAAGTGCACCAGCATCCGCCGGCTGATCGTGCCGGCGGGCCGCCGCGACCAGGTCGTCGCGGCCGTCTCCGAACGGATGGCCCGCCGCGTCACCCTCGGCGACCCGCGCGCCGAGGGGGTCACCATGGGGCCCCTCGCCAGCACCGGGCAGCGCGACGAGGTGCTCGCCAGCGTCGCCCGCCTGATCGACGGCGGCGGACGCATCGTGATGGGCTCGGTGGACGCCCCGACCGGAACCGACCCGGGCGGCGCCTTCGTCGCCCCCATCCTGCTGGCCTTCCACGACCCGGAGAGCCCGGCCGTGCACGAGATCGAAGCCTTCGGCCCGGTGGCCTCCATCATCGAGTACACCGACCTGGACCACGCCATCGCGCTGGCCGCGCGCGGCGGCGGCTCACTGGTGACGACCGTGGCCACTCACCACCCCGATATCGCGCGTACGCTCGTGCTCGGGATCGCAGCGCACCACGGCCGGGTACTGATGCTTGACCGGGTCGATGCGCGCAGCAGCACGGGCCACGGATCGCCCGTTCCGCACCTCGTGCACGGCGGACCCGGGCGGGCCGGCGGCAGTGAGGAGCTCGGCGGCATCCGTTCGGTGCTGCACCACATGCAGCGCACGGCTATCCAGGGCTCGCCCGACATGCTGACCGCCATCACGGGGGAGTGGCACGCCGGTGCCGCGGTGCGAACGGGCATCCACCCGTTCCGAAAGTCCCTGGCCGAGTTGCGGGTGGGCGACCAGACCCAGGGCGGACCGCGCGTGGTCACTCTGGCCGACATCACGGCATTCGCCGAGGCCACCGGCGACAAGTTCTACGCGCACACGGACCCCGAGGCGGCGGTGGCGAACCCGTTCTTCCCCGGGATCGTCGCGCACGGCTACCTGCTGGTGTCCTGGGCGGCGGGGTTGTTCGTGGATGCGGCCCCCGGGCCGGTGCTCGCGAACTCCGGGCTGGAGAAGCTGCGGTTCGTCACCCCGGTGTCGCCCGGCGACAGCATCCGGGTCACCCTGACGGCCAAGCGGATCACCCCGCGCGAGACCGAAGAGTACGGCGAGGTCTGCTGGGACGCCGTGCTGCACAACCAGAACGATGAGGTCGTCGCCACCTACGACGTTCTCACCCTGGTCGCCAAGGAGTAACCCCCGGGCACCAGCTGAGAGCGCCACAGGCGGAGCGCCAGGTCGGGTGTCGAACGAATTCGACGGAGATTTTAAGGAATGAGCCGGTTTCCGGGCTGTTTTGGGCCTTCGCGCAAAATCTCCGTCGAACTCGTTCATGCTGCCGGCGGGGCGCGCGTACGGTGCGCGGCCGCTGTCGACGGCACGAGCGCGATCGGGCAGGCCTTCGATGCCGCACCGGAGTGCACTTCCCTGACTCGGTAGGTCTGAGGGTGAGCAGAGCCTGACACCATGACTATGTGACTTCCGGGACAGATCCAGCGTTGGTGCCTGAACTTCTGGTGCGGGATCTTGAAGCCAGCATCGAGTTCTGGTGCGACTTGTGCGGATTCACGATTCGCTACGACCGCCCCGCTGACGGCTTCGCTTACATCCTGCGGGGATCCGCGCACGTGATGCTGGAACGGGCGGGAGCCGGCAGGAACTGGATCACGGGTCCCCTCGAGGTGCCGCAGGGTCGCGGCGTGAACTTTCAGGTGGCCGTGCCCGACGTCGATCCGATCCTGTCGGCCTTGCGAGCGGCCGGCGTTTCACTGTTCATGGCGCCCGAGACGAAGTGGTATCGCGTCGACGACGAGGAAGCCGGTGTGCGCCAGTTCCTGGTCACCGATCCGGACGGCTACCTGATTCGGTTCCAAAGCCCACTCGGCCGCCGGCCGGTAGTCCGGTAGTCCGATAGGCCGGTAGTTCGACGGATGTGCGCCCGGCGGCCGCCTCGGCGGACACCGGCAGATTCGCCAGTCGCCATTCCAACATCCCCTCGTTCAATCGCGTTGCGCGGCGGCCGCTCCGGCGCAGCACGGCCATGGCCTCGTAGGCAAGCACGCAGTACTTGCTGCGGCAGTAGGCGACAACCTCGCGGTCCGTCGGCAGTTCACTGAGCCGATCGCTGAGTTCCTCGAGGGGGATGGAGAGGGCGCCGGGAATGTGCGCAGCGTGGTATTCCTGCCGTGGCCGCACATCCAACACGGTGATAGTCCCGGCCGTCGCGCGTGCGAGAAGCTCTTCCCTGGTGATTTCCTCGTGCGCATCGTCACCCGCCGCTTCGGAGTCATCGAGACCCAGATAGGCGATCCGGATGGATTCGACGTCTGCGAGATGGGTCTGCGCGACGCTGCGCACCAGGCTGTAGAGCCGGGCGACGTCATCCCCGGCGAGTCGGTAGTGAATCCGGGTGCCCTCCCGGCGAGTGCTGACCAGACCCGCATGTTTGAGGGTTTGCAGGTGGGCGGATGCGCTCGTCAGACCCAGGCCGGCCGCGTTCGCCAACGATTCCACCGTGCGTTCGCCCTGGGCGATCAGGTCGACCAGCTCAAGGCGCTTGCCGCTGCCCAGCGCCTTGCCGACGCGGGCAAACTGCTCGAACAGCGCCGATTTCTTTTCTCGATCGCCCATCTTTTTCCTCTTGGTTCCCTTCACACTAGCATCATCTGATAATCCATGGTTTTATGGAATATGATTTGGGCGCGTGTAGCGGCTCTCTCGCTGGAGAACGGACTATGAGTCAGACCCCGAACGCCGCAGACCAACCCAAAGGCGTGCGCCGCGGCATCGTCCTGGGCCTCCGGCAGAACTTCCCCCCAGTTCCTGTTGCTCGTCGCGGTCAACGCGCTGGTCGGCGGCACGCTCGGCCAGGAACGCACTGTGCTGCCGCTGCTGGCGGACGAGGTCTTTCAGCTCGACCGCTATACGGGCGCGCTGACCTTCATCCTCGCTCGGCTTCGCCAAGGCCGGCACCAACTATTTCGCCGGCACCTTCTCCGACCGCTACGGCCGAAATCCGGTGCTGGTCGCAGGGGACAGCTTCGGGGTCTGGCTGACCGCAGCCATCCTGCTCGGCGCCGGCACCGCCATGGTCTACCCGACACTGCTCGCCGCGATCGGCGACGTCGCCCACCCCGAGTGGAGGGCCCGCTCGGTGGGTGCGTACCGGTTGTGGCGTGACGGAGGCTTCGCCGTGGGCGCGTTACTGTCCGGGCTGCTCGCCGACGCCTTCGGTATTCCTACGGCGGTCGCCGTGGTCGCGGCGCTGACCGCGGCATCCGGACTCGTCGTGGCCTTGCGCATGCGCGGAGACGACCATCTCCGTACCCGCAGCCGATGAGCCGTGCCCTTCGCTCCTGCGCACGCACCAACAGTGAACCCACGATGAGGCTCGCGGTCTCCTGAGTGCCGAATTGCTCGTTCGTTGACCACAAGAATGTCGATTCCGTCGACGTTCTGGCCGATGAACTGTCGTTTTCTGGTCGGTGGAACGAGGATGGTATACCCCCGGGTTATGTGAGCGGCAGGAAAAAGGTGGGCAGAAAATTCTCTGCCCACCTTTTGACCTGAGGTGTCTTATTTGGCGGTGACCGTGATGAGAGGGCTTCCGACCTCTACATGGCCAGACGCTGCCTGGTCGACCGATCCGAACTTCTTGGGGTTCGTCACGAGCACTGGGGTGACCAGCGAGTAGCCGGCATCCTCGATCACCTTGCGGTCGAAGGTCACCAGCGGGGTGCCTGCCTCAACGCGGTCGCCCGCGGCCACCTTGACCTCGAAGCCCTTGCCGCCAAGGTTCACGGTGTCGATACCCACGTGAATGAGCATTTCAACACCGCTGTCGAGTCGCAGCCCGAAGGCGTGACCGGTCGCCTGAGCGACGAGAACCTTGCCTGCTCCAGGGGCGTACACGGTGTCCTCGGTCGGATCGATTCCCACGCCAAGACCGACGATTCCCTTGCTGAACACAGGGTCCGGCACGTCCGTCAGCGGAACGACGATACCGGCGATGGGCGAACCAATCGTGGCCAGGACCGTGGCGGTGGCGGTGGCGGTTGCGGTCCCGGTGCCTGTTCCTGAGCCTGACGCACCGGCAACAACCGGGGCTGCGATGTCAGAGTCGGTTGCAGCTTCGTCGCTCGCTACGGTTTCCGCAGCCAGAGCCTCGGCGAATTCCGCCTTCTGCTCCGGCGTCTTATAGCCGGAGAGAATCACGAGGATCATTGCGGTGAAGAACGACGCGGTAATGGCGCCCGCGTACAGGGGAATGTTGTCGAACGCGGGGATGGTCAACAGCGAGGTGAAGACGAATGCGCTGGTCTTCACGCCGCCGCCGAGGCCGAGGATGATGCCGCCGACGAGGCAGCCCACGAGCATCCGTGGGTAGATGCGCTTGAACCGAAGGTGGATGCCATAGAGCGAGGGTTCGGAAATACCACCCAGCAGGCCGGCCGCGAGCGCGCCCGTTGCGGTCTGCTTCATCTGACGGTCCTTTTCGCGGATGGACAGGAACAGCACGCCGGCAGTTGCACCGAAGCACGCGAAGTTCCACGCGCCCATGGGGCCCTGGATGAAGTCATAGCCGAGGGACTGGATGTTGAGCAGCATGATTGCGTTCAGCGGCCAGTGCAGGCCGAGCGGAACCATGAACGGGTAGGCCAGCGGGATGACGACAGCGAAGATGAACGGCGAGAAGTCGTTGATCGACTTGAGGAAGTTACCGAGTGCGGCACCGCCGTACACGCCCATGGGGCCGATCAGGAAGGCGGTCAGCGGGATCATGATGAGCATGCAGAAGAACGGCACGAAGATCAGCTGAACGCTGGACGGAATGATCTTCTTCAGATACTTGGTCAGCAACCCGAGAACGACCGCCATGATCAGCGGCGGGAACACCTGCGAGCTGTAGTCGGTGACGGTCAGAGGCAGTCCGAAGATCTGCACGACTGCTGCCTTGCCGCCGAAGACGGTCTCTGCTCCGTCGGTGAGTCCCAGCGCGTTGAAGCCGGGGAGCATGACGACGGCCATGATGGCGAAGCCGACCCAGGGGTCAGCGCCGAGCCGCTTGGAGGCGTTGTAGGCGACCATCAGCGGAAGGAAGACGAAAACGCCCTGCCACATCAGGTTGATGAACGCCCAGGACGGGTCGAGGGTGACGCCTGGTGCGTTCCACGACGGGATGACCCCGAGGGTTGCCATCAGAGCCATGAACGTGATGAACAGGGATGCGCCGAGCAGCGCACCCAGGATCGGGCGGAAGGAGTCGGACAGGATCTCGAAGAACGTGTCCAGCCCGGAGAACTTTCCGCGCGGGCCCTTCGCGCGTCCCGCGGCCTTCACATCGGCGATGGTATCGCCGGTGCCGGTGCCGTGGTCGCCCGCATGGTTCTTCATTGCGGGAAGCGCCATAATGTCGTTGTATACGGTATCTACGGATCCGCCGACGACGATCTGGTAGCGATCGCCGGCCTGCGGAACAGCGCCGAGAACCAGAGGCAACGCTTCGACGGCCGCTTGGTCAATCCCCGATGCATCCTTCAGCGTGAAACGTAGCCGGGTGGCACAGTGGGTGAGGCCGACGATGTTTCCGGCCCCTCCGATACTTTCAATAATGTCTGCAGCGGGTTTCGATGCCACCTTGGACTCCTTCTGGTGTTGATGCGGATTTTAATGATTCCGCTTGTTACGGCTCAGCGCGAACCACGCTGGCTGGCTGAAGACCGTAATGGTCTCCACGCATCGTTAGCAACGATAACGGTTTTTTGGACACACTTAAGCATAAGGACACCGCCGGCCGTGCGCGGAAGGAATTATGCCGTCGCGAGTCAGCGATGAGTCGGTACCATCGCGGGATGGGGAACCACGAAACACATCCGCCGTCGCGAGCAGTCTTGTCCAAACCAATTGAAGACCTGTGGCCACCTTTCGGGCTGAAAATCACCTGCGGCCCCGTTACGTTGTCTCCCGTTCGCGACGCTGACCTACCCGAACTCGATGCGCTCGCTGCGGCAGGCATCCACGCGCCGACGGAGATGCCGTTCTTCTTCCCGTGGACCGTAGGTTCCCCGGGCGAGATCCGGTTGCGACTCATGCAATACCACTGGGCACAACGAGCCGAGATGTCGCCGGCGGCCTGGTCGCTCGAGACCACGGTTCGCTTCGACGGTGAGATCGTCGGTTGCCAGAGCATCTCAACCAGGGACTACCTCGTCACGAGAACGGGGGAGACGGGCTCCTGGCTCGGCATGAAGCACCACGGCCGCGGGATCGGTACGCGCATGCGTCAGACTCTCTGCGCATTCATGTTCGATCACCTGGACGCCGCCGAGGTCACCTCAACGGCATTCGTTGACAATCCCGCGTCCCTCGCGGTGTCGAGAAAGGTCGGTTACCGGGAGAACGGAATCGGTCGCCTGAAGAGGCGCGACGGCGAGATGGTCTTGAACCAGAAACTGGTTCTGACTGCCGACACCCTGAACCGCGCCGAGCCCGAACTGAAAGTCGAGGGCGCACTGCAGCTCCGGGACTTCCTCGGCCTGAATGGTCGCGATCAATGATCAGGGCTTTTTCCTCCACATTGTGGGTGTGATCGGGTTATCCACAGGGTGCGTGTAGGTGGGCGGATGCCGCGGGCAATGTCGGTGGGTGCCCGTAGCGTGTGTGTCATGAAGCCCTCATTTATTGAAGAGCAAGAGGCTCTCGGGGAGCATTTCGAGGCGATCGCGGAGGCCGAACTGGCCTGCACGATTCGGGTG
>NZ_PJJV01000050.1:0-41234 GCF_002929655.1 Cryobacterium sp. M23 | reverse complement strand
GGCGGCGCCGGCCCCGGCAGCCCCGGCCTCGGCAGCCCCGGCCCCCGCGGCCCCGGCCCCGAGCGCCGGAGCGGTCGACACGGCGCTGTCATTCGCCACCCAGCAGCTCGGCGACCGCTACGTGCTCGGCGGCTCCGGGCCGAACGTCTGGGACTGCTCGGGGCTGACCAAGGCCGCCTACGCGGCGGCGGGCATTTACATTGGCGCGCACTCGGCCACCAACCAGTACCGCACCATGGCCAACGAGGGTCGCCTGGTGCCCTTCAGTCAAGCTCAGCGCGGCGACCTCGTATTCTGGGGCGGGGGTGGTGACTACTACCATGTGGCTATCTACGTGGGCGGCGGCAAGATCCTCGAGGCCCCGAACCCGTCCTCGCCCGTGCGCATCCACGGCATCTGGTCTGCCGGCGACGTGGCTCCCTACGTGGGCCGACCCGGCTGACCGGCGAAACGGATCACCGGGTTGTCGGGTGCGTGGGCATCCAGGGCGTGTCTGCGAATTCGTGTCACCACACCACGATGGCGCTCAGGACAGCTCCGCCCCGGTAGGTGAGGGCGGGTTTGTCGTGGCGAGTGGCAAGTCCGCGCCACAGCTTGCGGGTGTGGCAAGCCGGCGTCGCCGCTCGAGGAGCGCGGGGACGAACGAGGGGGCAGCACGTGTGGGGTCGCCACTTCACGAGTTGCAGTAGTCGCACCATTCTGGGGCTGCCAGTGCGTGATTTCGTGGTGTCCGGATCTGGTGAGTGCACCGGCCGCAGCCGTGGATATCGGCTGCGATGGCCTGGGTTGCCGATCCGCAGAAGGAGCAGGGCAGGCCGTGTTCGACGTTGACGTGGCCAAACCCGGGCGCCCGGCAGGCCGGACACTCGGTTGAGAGACGCTGGGCCATTTTCTCGCACAGTGCTCGGATGGCTGCGGCGCGGGATGGTGCCTTGTGGGCGCGATAGTCCGGAAGTATCACAACGATCGGTGCTGTTTCAGAAGTGCTTCAGCGGTGTCGCCGAGGATCTCGAATTGGGTGATGTTTTTGTGGGTGACCGTGTGGTTCTTCTGTGTGCCGTGCAGGATCACGCCTTGGTCCAGGAAGCCGATAGCCGACGCGAACGTGATGGCTTCGCTGGCGCTAACGATGTGTCGTCCTCCGGCCACTGGCGAGGTGCTGACGCTGCCTTCGGCAATCTTCAGGCCCAAGGTGGTACATGTCCCGCCGGGCAACTGCTTCCCGGCGGGTACGCGGGCCCGGTATGGCTGGACATCGGCGGGATCATCCCTGGTCTGCGCGTGATCCAGGTCCGGGACGAGCCTCGGCAGCCCGACCTCACTCACGCTCGCCATCACGGCAGTACGAGTCACGGGTCGATTCTGCCGACAATCCTCACCGGACTGCAGGAGACGCGTCCTAGTGGCCCTCTTCCGCCAGTTTCGTGAGGCCGTCGCGCACGATCTGGTCGGCCTCCGCGGCGTCGCCCCAGCCCTCGGTCTTGACCCATTTGCCGGGTTCGAGGTCCTTGTAGTGCTCGAAGAAGTGCTCGATCTCCTTGCGGGTGTACTCCGGGATGTCGGTGACGTCCTGGATATAGTCCCAGCGCGGGTCGCCCGCGGGAACCGCGATGACCTTTGCGTCTGAGCCGCCGTCATCCGTCATATTGAACACGCCGACCGGGCGTACCGACAGGCCGACCCCTGGGAAAAGGGGAAACTCGATCAGGACCAGGACGTCGACCGGGTCGCCGTCGAGTCCCAGGGTGTTCTCGAAGAAGCCGTAGTCGGTCGGGTACACGAAGCTCGTGTAGAGAACACGGTCCAGGTACACCCGCCCGGTCTCGTGATCGACTTCGTACTTGTTGCGGCTCCCGCGAGGGATTTCAATTACTGCGTCGTATGCTGCCATGGCCTGGTCTCTCCCTTGTTCACAGTCTGTCGATAACGTTACTGGATGGAGTCCCCACGCCGCCCGAGGCTCACCCCGGCGATCGCCGATGTGCGCCGCCATGTACGCACCCTGCTCACCGAGGCCGGCCCGGCCCGCGGCGGCGGCCTGGTGCTGGTCGGCCTCAGCGGGGGAGCCGACTCGCTCGCCCTGGCCGCAGCCACCGCTTTCGAGGCGCCGCGCGCGGGCCTGCGCGCCGGGGCGGTCATCGTCGACCACGCCCTGCAGGCCGGCTCGGCCGGCGTCGCGGCGGCCGCGGCCGGGCAGGCGCGGGAACTCGGCCTCGACCCGGTTCTCGTTCTTCGGGTCACGGTCGACCACGGCACGGATGCCGGCGGTCCGGAGGCCTCCGCCCGCACCGCTCGGTACGCGGCCTTCGACCAGGCGCGGCGGGAGACCGGCGCGAGCCACATCCTCCTCGGGCACACACTCGACGATCAGGCCGAGACCGTGCTACTCGGCCTTGCCCGGGGATCGGGCCCCACAAGCCTGCAGGGAATGAAGCCGGTCGGCGGACCGATTCTGCGGCCGCTGCTGGGCATCCGTCGCGCCCGGACCCGGCAATTCTGCGTGGATGCCGGCCTGCACCCCTGGCAGGACCCGCACAACGACGACCCCCGCTTCCAGCGGGTGCGGGTACGCCAGACCGTGCTGCCCGTACTCGAGCGGGAGCTGGGGCCCGGCGTGGCCGAAGCACTCGTGCGCACGGCCGGGCAGCTGCGCGAGGACTCGAGCGCGCTCGACGACCTGGCCCGTGGTCTCAGCGAGCAGCTGAGTGAACCGCTCAGCGACTCTGCCGACGGCGCCGGAATCCGGCTGGACGCGAGCCGGCTCGAGACGAATCCGCCCGCGGTGCGCCAGCGGATCATCCGATTCTCGGTCGAACGGGAGTTCGGGGTGTCCCTGGAACGCGTGCACACGCTGGCCGTGCTGCGCCTGGTCACCGACTGGCACGGGCAGAAGCCGCTTGACCTGCCAGGCGTTAGGGTTATACGGCAGGACGGCTGGCTGATATTCACCGCGCCTGGACACGCCCCGAGCAAAGGACCCTCCCGCTCCCATGGAACCCCGCGACATTGAAGGCGACCTCACCGAGATTCTGATCGAGGAGGAGCAGATCCGCACCCGGCTCGCAGAGCTGTGCCGCCTGATCGAGGCGGACTATGCCGGCAAGGACCTGTTGCTGGTCGGCGTGCTCAAAGGAGCGGTCATGGTCATGGCCGATCTGGCGCGCGAACTCGTGCACCCGATCACGATGGACTGGATGGCGGTCAGCTCCTACGGGTCCGGCACGCAGTCCAGCGGCGTCGTGCGCATCCTGAAGGACCTCGACACCGACCTGCACGGTCGCAACGTGCTCATCGTCGAGGACATCATCGACTCCGGTCTGACGCTCTCGTGGCTGCTGTCCAACCTGAAGTCTCGCGGACCGGAATCCGTTGAAATCTGCGCCCTGCTGCGCAAGCCGGATGCCGCTCGCGTCGACATCGACGTGAAATACCTCGGTTTCGACATCCCGAACCAGTTTGTCGTGGGCTACGGTCTCGACTTCGACGAACGCTACCGCAATCTGCGCTCGGTGGGTGTTCTCGCCCCGCACATCTACAGCTGAGCCTGGTAGCGCTTTGGGCGAACACACGGTCTTCGTCCAGCGCGGTCACGGTAGCCTGACACCACGATGAACGTCAAGAAGCTACTGCGCGGGCCGCTCCTCTACATTCTCCTGGCGATTGTTGCTGTGTGGGTAGGGTCGAGTCTCATTACCATGTCGGGATTCAAAGAGATTCCGACCCAACAGGGACTGGAGTTCCTGAAAGACGGGAAGGTCTCCGAGGCCACGATCGTCGACGGCGAGCAGCGCGTCGACCTCACCCTGACCAAGGCGGATAAAGACCTCGGTAGCGAGGTCCAGTTCTACTACGTCGCCCCGCGCGGCGAAGAGGTCATCACGGCCGTCACCACTGCCAATCCGGCCGACGGCTTCACCGACGAGGTGCCGAAGTCCAGCTGGATCCTGTCGCTGCTCGGCATCATGCTGCCCCTGCTCCTGATCGGCGCGTTCTTCTGGTTCATGCTCGCCGGCATGCAGGGCGGCGGCAACAAGGTGATGCAGTTTGGCAAGTCGAAGGCCAAGCTGGTATCCAAGGAGAGTCCCCAGGTGACATTCGCGGATGTCGCGGGCGCCGACGAGGCCATCGAGGAGCTCGAGGAGATCAAGGATTTCCTCAAGGAGCCGGCGAAGTTCCAGGCCGTCGGGGCACGCATCCCCAAGGGCGTTCTGCTCTACGGCCCTCCCGGAACCGGAAAGACCCTCCTCGCCCGGGCCGTCGCCGGCGAGGCCAACGTGCCGTTCTACGCGATCTCGGGCTCCGACTTCGTGGAAATGTTCGTCGGCGTCGGCGCGAGCCGCGTGCGCGACCTGTTCCAGCAGGCCAAGGAAAACGCCCCGGCCATCATCTTCATCGATGAGATCGACGCCGTTGGCCGTCACCGCGGCGCCGGCATGGGCGGCGGGCACGACGAGCGCGAGCAGACCCTCAACCAGCTGCTGGTCGAGATGGACGGCTTCGACGTCAAGGCGAACGTCATTCTCATCGCGGCCACCAACCGGCCCGACATCCTCGACCCGGCGCTGCTGCGCCCCGGTCGCTTCGACCGTCAGATCGGCGTGGACGCGCCCGACATGCTCGGTCGCAAGCGCATCTTGGAGGTGCACTCCAAGGGCAAGCCGATGGCTCCCGGCGTCGACCTCGAGGTGCTGGCGCGCAAGACGCCCGGCTTCACCGGCGCCGATTTGGCCAACGTTCTCAACGAGGCCGCGCTGCTCACCGCGCGTTCCAACGCGCAGCTGATCGACAACCGCGCCCTCGACGAGGCAGTCGACCGCGTGATGGCCGGTCCGCAGCGCCGCAGCCGTGTTATGCGCGACAAAGAGAAGCTGATCACCGCGTACCACGAGGGCGGCCACGCGCTCGTGGCGACCGCGATGCGCAACACCGACCCGGTCACCAAGATCACGATCCTGCCCCGCGGCCGCGCCCTCGGCTACACGATGGTTATGCCGGTCGAAGACCGCTACTCCGTCACCCGCAACGAACTACTCGACCAGCTCGCCTACGCAATGGGCGGTCGGGTGGCCGAGGAGATCATCTTCCACGACCCGACCACCGGCGCCTCGAACGACATCGAGAAGGCCACCTCCACCGCGCGCAAGATGGTCACCGAGTTCGGCATGAGCTCGGCCGTCGGCCCGCTCAAGCTCGGGCAGGGTTCCGGTGAGGTCTTCCTCGGCCGCGACATGGGCCACCAGCGGGACTACTCCGAGCGGGTCGCCGAAAGCGTCGACGCCGAAGTGCGCCAGCTGCTTGAAGACGCGCACGACGAGGCATACCAGGTGCTGATCACGAACCGGGCCATCCTCGACGACCTGGCCGCCGAGCTGCTCGAGCACGAGACGCTCGACCAGCACGCGCTGGCCGGGCTCTTCACGGGCGTCGTCAAGCTGCCCCCGCGGCCGCAGTGGCTGTCCAGTGACAAGCGTCCGGTCTCCGACCTGCCGCCCATCGCGATGCCGACCTCCAAGGCCCTCATCGAGAGCGGAGTCGCCGATGGCAGTACCGCTGGCGAGACCGCCGCGCGCACTCCGGCCCGCACGCCGGCCCGTACCCCTCGCCCCGCCACCGCGTAGGCCCCCGGGTGGCAGTGGACAGGGTGCGGATCGAAGCCGCGGTCGCCGAGATCCTCGCCGCAATCGGCGAAGATCCCGCCCGTCCGGGCCTCAGGGCGACCCCTCGCCGGGTGGCCGAATCATACGGTGAGTTCTTCGCCGGGCTGGCGGTGGACCCGGTCGACCACCTGCGCGACACGATCCCGGTGGGCCCGCACACGGGTGAACTGGTGCTCCTGCGCGACATCGCCTTCCGCTCCGTCTGCGAACATCACCTGCTGCCCTTCCTCGGCATCGCCCACCTTGCCTACGTGCCGAACGAACGGGTCGTGGGTCTGGGCAAGCTGCCGGCCGTCGTCGACACGATCGCCGCCCGGCCCCAGATGCAGGAACGCCTGACCGAGGAGATCGCCGAGGCGCTCCAAATCGGGCTCGCACCGCTCGGCGTACTGGTCGTGCTCGACGCCGTGCACGGCTGCGTGACCGCCCGCGGTTCGCGCCAGACCGGCAGCTCGACCGTCACGATGGCCAGCCGCGGGTCCCTCGCCGATCCCGTGAAGCGCGCCGAGATCATGGCCCTGATCGGCTCCGGCCGGTGACCCGGCCGCGCACCCTGATCATGGGGGTGCTCAACGTCACACCGGATTCCTTCAGCGACGGCGGCCGGTGGGCGTCGACGGATGCCGCGATCATTCACGCCCTCGACCTGCAGTCCCAGGGAGCCGACCTGATCGACGTGGGCGGCGAGTCCACGCGCCCCGGCGCCGGCCGGGTCGCGCCCGCCGAGGAGCAGTCCCGGGTGATCCCGGTGATCAGCGAACTCGCCCGGCAGGGGCTTTCGATCAGTGTCGACACCCTCAATTCGAGCACCGCGGCCGCCGCGGCCGCCGCCGGGGCGCAGATCATCAACGACGTCTCCGGCGGCCTGGCGGACCCGCAGATGGCATCCATCGCCGCACGCAGCGGGCTGACCTACGTCGCCATGCACTGGCGGGCGCACGCCCCGAAGATGGACGACCTCGCTGTCTATGGCGACGTCGTCGCCGAGGTGCGGGCCGAGCTGGTTGCGCGGGTCGACATGCTCACCGCGGCTGGCCTGCCGCCGGAGAAGATCGTGCTTGACCCGGGGCTCGGCTTCTCGAAGCTGCCCGAGCACAACTGGCGTTTGCTGTCCCACCTGGACGCCTTCGCCGACCTGGGGTTCCCGGTCATGGTCGGTGCCTCTCGCAAGCGGTTCCTCGCCGGGGTGCTCCCGGCCGACGCGGGCGTGCTGGAACGCGATCTGCCGACCGCCGTGGTCAGCGTGCTGGCCGCGCAGGCCGGCGCCTGGGCGGTGCGCGTGCACGACGTCGCGGCGACGCGAACGGCGCTGAATGTGCTGGCACTGGCGGATTCCGCCAGAATGGGACCATGAGAAGCGACTCCATCACGCTCACCGGCCTGCGGGTCAACGCGCACCACGGCGTCTACGACTTCGAGCGGGAAAACGGACAGGACTTCGTCATCGACGTGACGGTTTGGCTCGACCTGCGGCATGCCGCCGCGAGCGACGATGTGACGCAGACCATCCACTACGGCGAGCTCGCCGTGGAGGTGACGGATGCTGCCCGGCACAACCCGGTCGACCTGATCGAAACCGTCGCCGAGCGCATCGCCGCCGCGGTGCTGGCGCACGACGCCGCCGACACGGTTCAGGTGACGGTGCACAAACCACAGGCACCGATCTCCGTACCGTTCACGGATGTCGCGGTGCAGATCGTGCGGACGCGCGCATGACCGACGCGACCCCGGCGCTGCTCGCCCTGGGCAGCAATCTCGGCGACCGCATGGCCACCCTCACCGCGGCGATCGACGCCCTGAAGCAGGTGCCCGGGCTCGAGCTGACCGGCGTCTCCCCGGTCTACGAGTCCGCCGCGGTGAAGGTCGGCGGCGTCGACGACGAGGCACCGCGCTATCTGAACCTGGTGGTCGGCATCCGTTACACCGGGCACCCGCACACCCTGCTCGACGCGGTGAACGCCATCGAGAACGACCACGGTCGGGTGCGGGTCGAACGCTGGGGCGACCGCACCCTCGACATCGACATCATCGTCTTCGGAACGGCCTCGCTGCACGACGAGCGCCTGACTATCCCGCACCAGCGGGCCGCCGAGCGCGACTTCGTGCTGGCCCCGTGGTTGGACCTCGACCCGGCCGCCGTGCTGCCGGGCCGCGGCCCGGTGCGCGCGCTGCTCGGCGCGATCAACACCACCGTGCAGCGGCACCCCGCCCTGCCGTCCGCGGGCGGCAGCCGGTGAAACGTACGCAGCCGTCGGCGCTGATCGCCCTGGGTCTGGCCGGCCTGGTCGTCGTGTTCCTGCTCGAGCTGGCCGCCGCGGCCGGCGGCTCGGCGATGTTCCTGCCCCCGGCCACCCTGCCGATCGCGCTGATCGCGATCGGGATCGGCGTCCTGGCGCTGGCCTGGCCGATCCGTCAGGCCATTCGCGGCACGGTGCGGAAACACGTCAACCCGTTCCTGGCCATCCGGGTGGCACTACTGGCGAAGGCGTCGGCGCTGAGCGGGGCGCTGCTTCTCGGCGGCGGACTGGGAATCGTGCTCTACATCCTGACCCGCTCGGTCATGCCGGCGGTAACATCGTTATGGCCTGCAATCGGGACGGCGGTAGGCGCCGGGATCCTCCTGACGCTGGGGCTGGTGGCCGAGCACTTTTGCACGCTTCCCCCCGATGACGACGATCAAGAGCAGGGAGAAGTGCGTGCCTGAGGCGGCTGTAGGACTGGACCTCCCCGACGTGGAGGAGTGGAAGCGCGTCTCCCCGCGTTATGTGGTGGTGGAGACGGTCGGCACGATCGTCTTCGGACTGGTGTTCACGGCCATGGCCGCGGCGGTGTGGCTGCTCCTCGACGTGCAGTGGGCGCTCTACGTGATCGGCGCGATCGTGTTGATCACCGGGGCCAGTGTCGCCTTCGAACCGCGCCGGGTGCGGGCCATCGGCTATCAGCTGCGACGCGACGACCTGCTCTTCCGCCGGGGCATCATGTTCACCCGGTTCGTGTCCGTCCCTTACGGGCGGATGCAGCTGGTCGATATCACGCGCGGCCCGATCGCGCGCTGGCTGGGTCTGGCCGACCTCAAATTCGTGACCGCGGCGGCCTCGTCGGGGGTGCTCATCCCGGGGCTCGCCGAGGCCGACGCGGAGAGCCTGCGCGACCGGCTCGTGGAGCTGGCCGAGAGTCGCCGGGCCGGGCTGTGACCACGCTCGCCGACGGGGAATGGCACCGGCTGCATCCGGCCAGCCCACTGCTGCGCGGCGGCATCTTCATCGTCGCCGTGCTCGGCTTCATCATCGCCAACCTTCGCGAGCGGCTGATCGACGTCTTCTTCGGGGTGCCGAGATACGGCGGGGACCCGATCGACGCGATCCTCGAGCGCGGCGTCGTCGGCTGGGCGCTGCTCGCGGTCGCGGTCGTGCTTGTGCTGATCCTGGCGGTCTTCTACCTGTCCTGGCGCATGCACACCTTCCGGGTCACCGGGGAGGTCGTCGAGGTGCGTAGCGGAATGCTCTTCCGCAGCAACCGCCGGGCCCGCCTCGACCGCATCCAGGGCGTCAACATCGTGCGCCCGTTCATCCCTCGCCTGATCGGCGCCGCGAAGCTCGAAGTCAGCGTGGCCGGTCAGGACGCCAATGTGCAACTGGCCTACCTGGGTTCGACCCTGGCCGACCAGCTGCGACGGGACATCCTTCGCCTCGCGTCCGGACTGCGGCAGCAGGCCGTTCCCGCCCCGGATGCCGCGCTGGCCCCGACCTCCCGTCTCGGTCTCGCTCCCGCGTCACCCCACTCTCCCGCGACCGCCGCCGCCGACCGGGCCCGGGATCTCTTCGCGCCCGAGCTGGACCCCGACGCCGCCCCGCCGGAATCGGTGGTGCGGATTCCACCCGGGAGGCTGATCGGATCCGTCGTGTTCAGCGGCTTCACGGTCTTCGTCGTGCTCGCCGGAATCGCCCTGATCGTCAGCGTGACCGCCGGCGGCAGCGACTGGCTGCTCGTAGCCTTCATCCCCACCCTGATCGCCAGCGTCAGCTTCTATTTCACCCGGGTCACCAAGTCGCTGCGCTACAGCATCGCCGGCACCCCCGACGGCGTGCGGGTCGGCTTCGGGCTGCTCACCACGAGCAACGAGACCCTGCCGCCGGGCCGGATCCACGCGATCGGCGTCTCGCAGCCGTTGCTCTGGCGCCCGTTCGGCTGGTGGCAGGTGCGCATCAACACGGCCGGCCACTCCAGCGCCCAGGGTGCCGCCGGCGAGGCCAACACCACAACCCTCCCGGTGGGCACGCTCGCCGACGTCGCCCGGGTGCTCGAATTGATCCTGCCCGGGTTCGACTCGGCGGAGCAGCAGGCCCTGATCGAACGGGGCCTCCGCTCGAAGGGCGGCGACGACGGCTTCACGAACGCGCCGCGCCGGGCGGCCTGGCTGCATCCGTTCTCGTGGCGCCGCACCGGCTACACCGTCGTGGGCGGCATCGCTCTGCTCCGGCGCGGCGTGATCTCGCGGGAGCTGGTGCTGGTGCCGCTGGCCCGGTTGCAGAGCGTCGCCATCTCGCAGGGCCCCGTGACCCGGATGCTGCGCCTCGCCTCCGCCCGGCTGCACACCGTCGCCGGGCCGGTGTCCGCCTACCTCGGGGTGGTGGCCGCCGCAGAGGCCCTGGTTTTCTTCGACCGGATCGCCTCCGGGGCCATCTCGTCGGCCCAGTCCGACACCAGCCACCACTGGAACCAGCCGATCCAGGACCAGCCGACCGCGGCCCAACCCACCTGGAAGCAACCGAACGGAGTCATCGAATGACGCCGCGTCCCGGACGCCTCGGGATCGGCATCATCGGTGCCGGCCGGGTCGGCCCCATCCTCGGCGCCGCCCTCGCCGGCGCGGGCCACGCGATCGTCGGGATCTCCGCCATCTCGCAGTCCAGCCGCGACCGGGCCGAGGCGATTCTTCCGGGCGCGCCCATCCTCACCGTTCCCGAGATCGTCGAGCGCAGCGAACTGGTCATCATCGCCGTGCCCGACGCCCAGCTCGAGAGCCTCGTCAGCGGGCTCGCGGCCGCCGGAACCTGGCAGGCCGGCCAGCTTGTGTTGCACACCTCGGCCCGGTACGGCACCGCGGTGCTGGCCCCGGCGCTGGCCGGTGGCGCGATCCCGCTGGCCATCCACCCGGCCATGAGCTTCACCGGAACCAGCATCGACCTGGCCCGCCTCGCCGACAGCTACTTCGCGGTGACGGCGCCTACGCCAGTGCTGCCGATCGGGCAGGCGCTGGTCGTGGAGATGGGCGGCGAGCCCGTGATCGTCGCGGAGGCCGACCGGGCTGCCTATGCCGAGGCCGTTGACACCGCCACGGCGTTCTCCACCTCGATCGTGGAGCAGGCCACCGGGCTGCTGGCCGGCATCGGCATCGAGCACCCCGGGGCGGTGATCGCGCCGCTGATGCGCTCCGCCATGGAGAACGCGCTGGCCCGCACCGGCCCCGACCGTCTCGACCTCTCCCAGCTCGACGCGCTGGACGCGCTCGACACCCGCGACCAGGACGGTTTCGACGAATGACACAACCGCAACACACCGGAGGACGAGTGAACGTGCTCACCAAACCAGCAGTCATCGGCAGCATCGAGGAACTGCGGAGCCGCCTGACCGACGCGCAGAGCCGCATCGAGAACGCGCGCGCCGAGCGCGGCGAGGCCGGCGGCACCCCCCGCGTCGTGTTGGTCCCGACCATGGGGGCCCTGCACGCCGGGCACCTGGCCCTGGTGCGCCGGGCCCGCAGCCTCGGCGACATCGTCGTGGTGTCGATCTTCGTCAACCCGCTGCAATTCGGGGTCGGGGAAGATCTCGGCAGCTACCCGCGCATGCTCGAGGCCGATGTCGCGGCTCTGGCCGCGGAGGGCGTGCCGTTCGTATTCGCGCCAACCAGCCAGCTGATGTACCCGGACGGCGCCGCTTCCACCCGGGTTGTCGCCGGCGCGGTCGGCAGCCTCTTCGAGGGCGCTGCGCGCCCCGGGCATTTCGACGGCATGCTGACGGTGGTCGCGAAGCTGTTCAACATCGTCGGCCCCGACGTGGCCGTATTCGGCCAGAAAGACGCGCAGCAGGTCTTCCTGGTCGAACGGATGCTGGCCGACCTCAACTTCCGCACCCGCATCGAGGTCGTCCGGATCGTGCGCGAAGACGGCGGCCTCGCCCTCTCCAGCCGCAACCGCGCGCTCGAACCGGCGCAGCGCGCCGCCGCCCGGGCGCTGTCCGCGGGGCTCGAGGCCGCAGCATCCGTCGCCGCCCAGGGGGTCGGCGCCGCGCTGCAGGCCGCCCACGCGCGGATCGACGTGCAGCCGCTGGTTAAACTGGACTATCTCGTTGTCGTCGACCCGCGGACCTTCCTTCCGGTCGGGGGCGAGCATCACGGCCCGGCCCGCATGCTGGTCGCCGCGCTGGTCGGTCACACCCGGCTGATCGACAACGTGGCCCTGGACCTTTCCTAGGCCGCACCACCCGCACGACCGTCACCAGCCAGACCCTCACCAGCCCGACCTTTCATCAACACGTCGTCACATTTATGAGCACGCGCGGGAGCGCCGGGCATCGCCCGGCCGCCACCTGCCACGGAGAACCGCATGAGCGAGCAGAACCCAGCACCGACCGAGGCCGAGATCGTGGCCGCCGCAGCGGCGGAGGCCGAGACCAACGAGCAGAAGGTCGTGCGCCTGGCCAAGCGTGACCGGTTGAACGCCGCCGCGACCAGTCCCGCCGGCGGCGCCTACCCGGTGTGCGTGCCCGTCACCGACACGATTCCCGCCGTGCGCGCGCAGTTCGGCGACCTCGAAGCGGATGCCGTCACCGGCGTTACCGTCGGCCTCGCCGGCCGCGTCGTGCACCTGCGCAATACCGGCAAGCTCTGTTTCGCGAGCCTGCAGTCCGGGGACGGCAGCCGCATCCAGGCAATGATCTCCCTGGGGGCGGTGGGGGAGGAATCCCTCGCCGATTGGAAAGACCTCGTCGACCTCGGCGACCACCTCTTTGTCTCCGGCGAGGTCATCTCCTCCCGCCGCGGCGAGCTCTCCGTCATGGCGTCGGAGTGGCAGGTCGCCGCCAAGGCGCTGCTGCCGCTGCCGAACCTGCACACCGCGCTCAGCGAGGAGACCCGCGTGCGCAGTCGGTACCTCGACCTGATCATTCGCGAGCAGGCCCGCCGCAGCGTGATCCAGCGCTCGCAGACCGTCGCTAGCATGCGCCGCACCTTCACGGAGCTGGGCTTCATCGAGATTGAGACGCCGATGCTGCAGGTCATGCACGGTGGCGCATCCGCTCGCCCGTTCACGACCCACAGCAACGCGTTCGACACCGACCTCTTCCTGCGGATCGCGCCGGAGCTGTTCCTCAAGCGCGCCGTCGTCGGCGGCATCGACCGGGTTTACGAGATCAACCGCAACTTCCGCAACGAGGGCGCCGACTCCACCCACTCGCCGGAGTTCGCGATGCTGGAGGCCTACGAGGCTTACGGCGACTACAACTCGATCGCCGACCTCACCCAGAAACTGATTCAGGATGCCGCGTTCGCCATCGCCGGTTCGCACGTGGTGACCTGGGCCGACGGCACCGAATTCGACCTGGGCGGCGACTGGGACCGCATCGGCATGTACGACAGCCTGTCCGCGGCCGTCGGCTACGCGATCTCGCCGGCCACCCCGCTCGCCGACTTGAAGTTGCTCGCCGACACGGAGGGGCTCGATATCGACCACCCCATCCACGGCAAGTACGTCGAGGAGCTGTGGGAGCACTTCGTGAAGGGCGGCCTGACCCGCCCCACGTTCGTGCTGGACTTCCCGATCGACACCAGCCCGCTCGTGCGCGGCCACCGCAGTGTGGCCGGGGTGGTCGAGAAGTGGGACCTGTACGTGCGCGGCTTCGAGCTGGCCACCGGCTACTCCGAGCTTGTCGACCCGGTCGTGCAGCGTGAGCGCTTCGTCGAACAGGCGCGCCTCGCCGCCGGCGGCGACCCCGAGGCCATGCGCCTCGACGAGGAATTCCTGCGGGCCCTCGAGCACGGGATGCCGCCCACCGGCGGCATGGGCATGGGCATCGACCGTTTGCTGATGGCGCTGTCCGGGCTGGGAATCCGGGAGACCATTCTATTCCCGCTGGTGAAATGATCATCCGATGAGGTCGAAGCCGCCTCGCGAGCCTGTGCCCGGCGAGCCTGTGCCCGGCCAACCGATCCCGCGCGTCCGTCGTCGTCCGTCCCTGCTCGAAATCTCGATCTGGGTCGGCGTCGCGGGAACCGGGATCTACGCAATCGGCACCGGTATCGCAGGGCTGCTGAACACGTAAACGTCGCGCGCCTGCCCGCCGTTTTCCCGTATCGTTGGAGACATCATGGATAACTTCTGGGTCAGCGCTTTCTGGGCGCTCCTGCCCACCGTCGCCGTCGGGCTGATCTTTTGGATCGTGATGCGTTCCATCGTGCGGGCAGACCGCACGGAGCGTAAGGTCTACGCCCGGATCGAGGCGGAAGAGCGCGCCAAGCTCGGGCTCGATAAACCGGTTACGTAGCACCGAATGTTCGGCATCGACATCTCGACCATCATCCTCGTGATCGCCCTGGTGGTCGATTTCTCCATTCGCGTGGTGGCAATCGTCGTCGTTCCTCGCAACCGTCGGCCGACATCGGGCATGGCGTGGCTGCTAACGATCTTCTTCCTGCCCTTCATCGGCGCCTTACTCTTCCTACTCATCGGCTACCGAACCCTGCCGAAAAAGCGGCTGGAAATGCAGGAGGAGATCAACCAGTTCATCCTCGACAGCACCGAGGGCATCGATCAGGTGCGTCGCGATCATCCGTGGCCGCTCTGGCTCGACTCGGTCGTCGAACTCAACCGCAATCTGGGGGCGATGCCGCTGGTCGGCGGCAACGAGGCCCGCCTGCTCGGCGACTATGAGGGCACGTTCGCCGAGATGGTCACGGACATCGATCGGGCCCTCAATTTCGTGCACGTCGAGTTCTACATTCTTTCCCTGGATCCGACCACGGCGTCATTCTTCGACGCCCTCGAAAACGCCGTCAAGCGCGGCGTGACCGTGCGCGTGTTGATGGATCATATCCAGTCGATGCGCAAGCTCGGCTACCGCGAGACGCTGCGCCGGCTCACCGACTCCGGCGTGAAGTGGGAGCTCCTGCTGCCGCTGCAGCCGCTCAAGGGAAAGTGGCAGCGGCCGGATCTGCGCAACCACCGTAAGGTGCTGATCATCGACGGCACGGTCGGTTACATGGGGTCGCAGAACGTCATCGACCGCACGTACAACATGCCGGGGAACATCCGTCGCGGCCTGAAGTGGAAAGACCTGATGACGAGGGTCGAGGGACCGATCGTGTCGGGTCTCAACGCGATTTTCATCACCGACTGGTATAGCGAGACCAACGACCTTCTGACCCGGGACATCCAGCCGGTGTCAACCGAGGTTGTGCCGCACTCCCTGGACTGCCAGGTCGTGCCCAGCGGACCCGGCTTCGAGGGCGAGAACAACCTGCGCCTGTTCCTCGCTCTGCTCTACTATGCACAGGAGCGCATCATCATCACGAGCCCGTACTTCGTGCCAGACGAGTCGATCATGTACGCCATCACGACGGCCACTCAGCGCGGGCTGCGGGTGGAGCTGTTCGTTTCCGAGGTCGGCGACCAGGCCCTCGTCTACCACGCGCAGCGCTCCTACTATGAGGAGCTGCTTCGGGCGGGCGTGAAGATCTACCTGTACAAGGCTCCCTACGTGCTGCACGCCAAGCATTTCACGATCGACGACGAGGTGGCCGTGATCGGGTCGAGCAACATGGACATGCGCTCGTTCAGCCTCAACTTCGAGGTATCGATGATGGTGCGCGGACGCTCCTTCGTGCAGCAGTTGCGGGCGGTGGAAGACGGCTACCGGGAGGACAGCCGTGAACTCACCCTGGCGGAATGGATGAAGCAGCCGCTGCGCTCCACGGTGCTCGACAATCTTGCCCGGCTGACTTCCGCGGTGCAGTAGCGGCGTCCGGCTCGGCTCCGAGCCCCGGTACCTTGACCCACCCAGGTCGGCGGTGGTCGAGGAGGCACTCCCTCGACGATGCGCGCCGTGCCCAACAGGCGTTCACGAGCCGGAGTCCGCACGACTATGAGCCCGGTTCGGTGGTGAACCAATTCGCTCGGGGGCGCGGGTGAAACGTGTTTTTGGCCGGTGCCCGTGCAGAGGCATGTGTGCATAGTGCGCTTGGGCTCTTTCTCGCCACGTTCATGTTCTTGCTCACGGTGCTGCGGAGCATCCGTTCTGGCGAGCGTGATCGCTCTGGTTTTCTTCCTGGCTCACCTGGCGACGCAGATCCGGGTCGAGGTGATCGCACAAATCTTTCTCCCGCACAGGGGCTCCATGCCGGTCGACTTGGCTGGTTCCGAACCCGGGGCGCGCGGTTCGAAAGCGCCGTCTCCGGGTTCCTGCTGGACATCGTCGCCACGGCTGCCTGTGCGGCCGTCGTCGGACTCGCTGAAGCTCGAGCAGAGGCACAACTCCACGCCCGATCTCAATACCTGCGTGCACTCACTGAGACCGAGTGCGTGGAGCCGGTCGTAGTCGTCCTCAGCCGGTGGCTGAGTGCAGGCTCGACGCAGCGACCCCCGCCACCCGGGGAAGGGGCGCGTTCTCCCCGGATACGATGCTGCGAATGACGGCGATCGGCAGTTTGGGCTTCCGGTTCGCGTCGGTCAGCCCGTTGGTCTCCTGCATTGTGTCCGTCAGCTGGGTGTAACAAAAGCCCGAGAGGATCGGGTTGTCCCGAAGGCTTCCCACGAGACCTGATACACGATTTTCGAAGTCCTCATAGCTTGTCGCTGTCGTGTAGCCCCACGAGTCATCGGCAGCGTCGGGCGCGAAGCTGACCCCGCCGAATTCAGTGACCATGATCGACTGGCCATCGACCTCGCGGGGGATGAGCTGCAGGCGACGGCCTGCCGGACCCATACCCGCAACGAGGGATCGGATGGCGTCGATGTCCTTGTAATTGGCGTCGAGCTGCTCGGCCGTGCCGGCATAGTCGTGGATTGTGAGGATGTCAGATATGGCGTGTTCCCAGCCGTCATTGGAGATGACGGGGCGGCTCGGATCGAGCGCTCGAGTCAGGTGGTAGAGCGACTGGGCGAAGCTCAACTGGGCGTCGTCGTGTGCGATCTGTTGAACACCCCAACTCTCGTTGAGGGGAACCCAGGTGACGATTGACGGATGCGATCGGTCGCGGCGCACTACTTCGGTCCATTCGCGGGTGACTCGCGATACTGCCTCCGAAGAGAACTCGTAGGTGCTGCCCATTTCACCCCAAATGAGCAAGCCGAGCCGGTCCGCCCAATAGAGGAATCGAGGGTCCTCGACCTTTTCATGGATTCTCGCGGCGTTGAACCCGAGGGCCTTGATGAGTTCCACTTCGGCTCGCAAAGCTTCGGCCGAGGGCGCAGCGAGGTGCGACTGCGGCCAGTAGCCCTGCTCCAGCACCGATCGTACGAAGTACGGCCGGTCATTGAGCAGGAACCTGCCGCCCGCGACACCGACGCTGCGAAGCCCGAAATAGGAGAAGGACTCGTCGAGAATGCTTCCGTCGTCAGCAATGATCGAGACATGCGCGTCAATCAGTCGCGGGTTTTCCGGTGACCAGAGGAGAGCTTCACAGGCCTGACCGTTCGCCTGCCGAGAAATCTGAATGGTTGCCTGTGATCGCGGCTCAACGGCCAAGAAAGACTGCCGGGCGAGAATTTCGCCCGCGATGGACAGTTCCACCTGAACAGTAACGCTCGGCGCCGGTCGCCGCGTCAGCTCCACCTCGATCGCGACGTCCCCAGCCGGCACGTTTGGAATCCAACGCAGTGCCGTGATGCGCTGATCCGGCACAGACTCGAGCCAGACCGGTTGCCAAATCCCCGTAGTGCGGTGGTACCAAATGACGTGCGCATCCTCAAGCCAATCCTGTTTGCCCCGCGGCTGAGCTACGTCGTGGGGGTCATCCTCGGCACGAACCACGAGCACGCAGTCCTCTTGGGGCGACAGAGCTTCGGTGATGTCAAAGGAGAACGGCGTCTGGCCGCCCTCGTGAGACCCGATGAACTGGCCATCGATCCACACAGATGCGCGGTAGTCGACCGCCCCAAAATGCAACACCACTCGGTCACGCCCGCGGGACAGTCCGCTCGCGGCCACGTCTTCGGGGCTGATGATGCGGGAATACCAGACAACGGGATGGAAGCCCGGCTCGGCGATTCCTGACATCTCCGACTCAGGCGGAAACGGAACAGTGATGACCCGGCCAAGGTGTGCAGGGTTTGCGAACCACTTCTCGCTTCTGCCGATGTCGTGATCGTCGTGTTCGAATGCCCACTCGCCGGCGAGATCGTGCCAATTCGGGCGGACAAGTTGCGGGCGGGGATACACGCCACCCTGGGCACTGGCAGAAATCGGGAGAGAACGCGACATACCGCAATCATGCCGCCAAATTACAGCGCTGTAAAGTCCGAGCGTCGGTCGAGGCGTCAAGGAGCAAATGGAGCGCTCTCGCGCAGCTCGAGTGAATGCCCCACGATCCTGTGGCGGCCAACCCCCCGGTATCCAGCGATTCGTTCCTCGAGGAGATCGAAAGCAGCCGCGGCGATAGCGGTCTTCCTCGGCGCCACGGAGGTGAGTGTCGGGGACGTGTACGCGGCCAGGAAGGTGTTGTCCCAACCGACCACGGCCACATCTGCGGGTACCGATCGCCCGGAATCATGGAGGGCTTTCAATGCTCCGATCGCAAACCGGTCGTCGCGGCAGACCACGCCGTCAAAACACACCCCGCGCTCAATCGCCTCGGCAACCGAACGAAGGCCTGCTTCAGCCGTGAATTCCAAGGCCGTGAATACCAGCTCAGGATCCAGCTGGACCCCGGCCTCCAGGAGACCCTGTTGGTAGCCGAGAAGGCGCTGATTCGTCGAACCAGTGATGTCCGCCGCTATGACACCGAGAAAAGCGATGCGTCGACATCCTCTCGCTAAGAGGTGCCGCGTGGCATCGAGAGCGGCCGAGACGTTGTCGATCATCACGTGGTCTGTCATGACAGGCATGGCCGCCTCGCCGAGCAAGACCAGCGGAGTGCCAGGATCGAGCTTCGCAATGTCGAGCGATTCCATGCGGACGGGGTGAAAGATGACGCCGTCGACCAGCCCAGCCTCCCGATCGCTGAGTACCGCCCGTTCCGCGACGGGATCGCTCAAGGTCTGCTCGATGATGACTCGGTATCCTCGTCGGGTTGCTTCTTCGGCAATGTGACGGGAAAGTTCCGAAAAGTACGGGTGGTCGATTTCGGGGATTGCCAGGGCGATCATTCCGGTTCTTCCGGTAGCCAGACGCCGCGCCGTAAGGTTGGGTCGGTAGCCGAGCTGGTCAATTGCCGCTTGCACCTTCTCGCGGAGCGCCGGGGCCACGTGAGGATAGTTGTGAACGACGTTTGAGACGGTCTTCATGGACACGCCCGCGAGCTCCGCGACGTCTATTAGTCGAACCCTTGCCATGTTTGTCCCGTCCCGTCCGGTCCGGTCCATCCTAAGGCGACTGTGGCCAGGCGCTGGAAACGGCGTTTGTCGCGGATCCTCGCAGACTAGACAAACATCTTTCCAGCGCTGTACATTGACGGAAGGCACTCGTCTGCCGCTCCGATTGGTGCGGGGAATGGGCGGCCCGCTTCGCGCATGGGTCGCGGAGCGATGTTTTCGATGAGGAGGACGAACGATCATGAAGCAGAAAGACTTCCTGGGGCGACGAGTGATAGGGGCCACAGCTCTCGGTGCCGCACTCATGCTGGTACTGGCCGGATGCTCTGCGGGCGGAACCGGGCAGGCGGCGAGTGAGCCCTTCACCGGTGAGTACACCGGACCTGAAGTGGAGCTGTCCTATTGGAACGGCTTCACCGGCGGGGACGGTCCGTTCATGGAGAAGATGGTGTCCGACTTCAATGCTGAGCATGACAACATCACGGTTGTCTCGAACACGATGCAGTGGACCGACTTCTACCAGCGACTGCCCGCAGCGGTGACCGCCGGCGAGGGTCCCGACGTCGGCGTGATGCACCTGGACCAGCTCGCGTCGAATGCCGCGCGAAACGTCATCGTACCGATCGACGATCTCGCCGAGGACTTGGGTCTGACGTCAGATGACTTCACCGACGAAGTCTGGAATGCCGGCGCCTATAAGGACGCCCGATACGGCATTCCGCTCGATGTGCATTCACTGGCCATGTACTACAACACCGAACATTTCGCCGCCGCTGGGATCGAAGAGGCCCCGACCGACGCGGCGTCCTTCCAGGATGCGCTCGACAAGCTCAAAGCAGCTGGGTACGAAACTCCATTCTGGATGCCGACGCGGTGGCCGAGCCACCTCATGAACCTCTCCGTGCTGTGGCAGAACGACGGTGAACCATATGGTGACGACGGGGCAACGTTTGATTCAGCAGCCGGGGTAGAGGCACTTGAGTGGCAGCGCTCCATCGTGGACGACGGTTACAGCCCGAGTGACGTCGCCATCGACTCTCAGTACGTCGCCTTCAAGAATGGTGAGACCTCGATCACCTGGGACGGCATCTGGCAGATCAACGATCTCGCCGAGTCCGGTCTGCCTTACGCGGTCGCCCCGGTCCCCACAATTGGTGACACGGATGCCGTATGGGCCAACTCCCATAACTTCTTCCTCCCCCGCCAGGCAAACGCGGACCAGAACAAGGTCAACGCGTCGAAGGTGTTCATCGCCTGGATGAGCGAGCAGTCCGCCGAGTGGGCAGGCTCGGGCATGATCCCCGCTCGCCAGTCGGTGCGCGATGCGGGTGCCCTCGACGGCCTGCCGCAAGAAGCAATCGCGGCGACGATCGATTCGATGCGTTTCTTGCCGCCCATTCCCGGGATCGGTGGGGTTCAGGCCGAGACCCTCGAAATCGCAGTCGCCGATGGGGTTCAGGGAACGACGACGCCGAGTGACGCGCTCAAAAAAGCCGCCGGCACGGCGACGAAACTCATGGCCGATAACAAAGCCTCGTTCGGGGACTGACCAGTGTCGACGAAGGTCGGTGAGCGCGTCCTCCCCATGGGGAGGACGCGCCGCCCCTCGACTTCCGACCCGGAGTCGCAGAAGAATCGTAGAGTGCGAGCGGGCACTCGGCGGCAGGGGATAGCCACACCTTGGATATTTCTTGCCCCCTACCTGCTTCTGTTTGGCAGCTTCGTCATCCTCCCGGCAGTTTTAGGGGTGTGGATCAGTCTTCATTCCTGGGACTACACGTTGCCGAACAAACCCTTTGTCGGCCTCGACAACTACGTCGCCTTGTTCTCACCCGGATCAACGGTTTTTGGCCCGTTCTGGGGGTCCATGCGGGCCACCGGCATCTTCACGGTACTCAGCGTGCCATTGCTCCTGATCGTCCCGCTCGCCGTCGCCCTACTCATGAGCAGGAAGTTTCCCGGACGGGACTTTCTCCGAGCAATCTACTTCGCCCCCTACGTACTCGGCGTCGCCGTCATCTCGGTGCTGTGGCGATACCTGCTCGACAACAACATCGGGCTGGTGAACCACTATCTGGGACTCCTAGGACTTCCGGATGACACCGCTTGGACAACAACGACGCCCGCGGCCTGGGTCGCGCTCGTGGGAGTGACCGTCTGGTGGACGCTCGGATTCAACGCCGTCATCTACCTTGCCGGCCTTCAGGACATCCCGATTGAACTCTACGAAGCCGCACGTGTGGATGGGGCCGGACCGTGGATGCAGTTCCTGCACGTGACGATCCCCGGGCTCAAGCCCATCCTCTCGTTCATCACGATCATCACCCTTCTTGCATCCGCCAACATGTTTGGCCAGTCCTATCTCATGACTCAGGGCGGCCCCGGACGTGAAACGCGCACGGCCATATATCAGATCGCCGACGCGGGTCTGCGCAACTTTCAGATGGGCAGCGCCGCAGCGATGAGTTATGTACTGACCGTATTCCTCATGGCGATCAGTGCTTTTGTCTTCTACATCTTTCGCGAGAAACAGCCCAAGAAGCTCATGAAGGAGGTGCGCTCGTGAACGCTCTCACGACCAGGATCAGTGCCGGTTCCCGTGCACGCAGTGCACGTCGACGGAGTGGCACAATCACTCGGGTCGTCGTTCTCGGCGCGATCGCAATCGCGTTCATCAGCCCGATCATCTTCATGATCGTGACCAGCTTCAAGACCCGGGCTGACGCAACGGCTATTCCACCGGCGTGGATTCCCAATCCGATTTCCGTGCAAGCTTTCGCGTCTATCCTCGCTCCCGGGACTGCGACTCCGGTGCTGCAATGGTTCGCAAACAGCATGGTCGCAGCCGCCCTCAATGCCACGCTCGTCGTCGTCACGGCGTCACTGGCGGCGTATCCGCTCGCACGAATGCAGTTTCGCGGCAAGAATTTCGTCTTCGTCATCATCGTCGCGACATTGCTGGTGCCGCCGGTAATCCTGGTGATTCCCAACTACCTCATCGTGAGCGAACTGGGGTGGCTCAACTCGCTCGTCGCGATCATCATTCCCACGGCGGCGTCCGCATTCGGAGTGTTCTTCATGCGACAGTTCTTCGTCGGCCTGCCGATCGAGTTAGAGGAGGCCGCCCGGCTCGATGGGGCGAACCGATTCGTCATCTTCATGCAAGTGGTTCTGCCGCTCGCCAAACCCGCACTTGCAACACTCGCGCTGCTCGCCTTCCTCGGCAACTGGAATGATTTCCTCTGGCCCGTCTACGTCTTGTTCAGCCCGGAGATACAAACACTGCCAGCTGGACTGTCCACGCTTCAGTCCGCAAATGCGGTGCGCTACGACCTTTTGATGGCCGGCGCGGTTGTCGCGAGCGTGCCCGTGCTGGCGCTGTTCATCTTCCTCCAGCGCTTTATCATCGAGGGCGTTTCTCGCTCCGGAGTGAAGGGGTAGCACGTGTTGACCTCTGCTCGCCGCGCAGCGGTAGCGTGTGCGGCTGGAGCCATCATGACCGCCTTCGCGGTGAGTGGCTGCACGGCGGCTCCGGAGCACTCGGCACCTCCGGCGTCTGCCGCAGCAGGCGCTGCGGTACTCAACACGAATTTCGCAGACCCCGACGTGGTGGAGGTCGACGGCACGTACTTCGCGTATGCCACCAACGACAACAACCGCAACGTGCAGGTCGCCTCCTCCACCGATCTCCTCGATTGGGAGGTGTTACCGGACGCGTTGCCGGATCTCCCAAGCTGGATTATTCCGGGAAAGACCTGGGCGCCTGAGGTGACGAGACTCGCCGATGATTCATTCGTCATGTACTTCACGGCGACGAATTTTGCGCCAACGCTGCAGTGCATTGGTGTAGCCACTGCCAGCGACCCGGCCGGACCGTTCATCGTTCAGAGCGACGCCATGATCATCTGTCCAGAAGACGAAGGCGGCGCGATCGATGCAAGCACCGTGCTCATCGACGACGCCTTGTACCTCGTCTGGAAAAATGACGGTAACTGTTGCGACCTCGACACCTGGATTCAGGCGGCCACGCTCTCTCCCGACGGGCTCAGCATCACGGGCGATCCCATCAGGATCCTGAAGCAAACCGAGGATTGGGAGGGCAACCTTATCGAGGCTCCCACCATTGTGGTCCGAGGTACAGGACTCCTGATGCTCTACTCCGCTAACTCTTACGGAGACGACCGATATGCGGTCGGTGCTGCAACGGCTGCCTCAATCGATGGCCCGTGGACGAAGGAAACGGGTCCGATCCTCTCGACCGAAGGGTCGGGGGGCTTATATCGCGGCCCTGGTGGCCAAGACCTGGTCTTTGGTCTGAATGGCAAGGACTATCTCGTCTTCCACGGGTGGGACACGGACTACACGTACCGCGCACTTCACGTTGCCGAGACGGAATGGGACGCCGACATTCCTCGGGTCCTGACCCCCGAGTAACCCAATTGGGCGTGAACTTCCCTGTATCTCCACTGAATGGTGTTCGCATGTCACTCACTCCGCTGTCGGGAACCCAATTCGTTCTCGAGGCTCACGGCTACACCGCCGCGATCGCGAGTATCGGCGCGAGCGTTCGATCGCTCCGATATCACGGACGGAACCTCATCGTGCCGTTCGATGCCAACCAGGTGCGACCTTTCTTTCGCGGCGCCATCCTGGCGCCGTGGCCGAACCGAGTCGTGGATGGAAAGTACACATTCGGTGGTGTCGAGCAACATCTCAGCATCACCGAGCCGTCGAGGGGCCACGCTCTCCATGGACTCGTGTCCTGGTTGAACTTTGCAGTGGTCAGGCAGGCGGCCGATCGGCTCGTCCTCGCGGCAACCGTCGAAGCGCAGCCTGGATACCCCCACCGGGTGACGCTGGAGGTGGATTTTGCGCTTGACGCCGGTGGCCTTCGAACGGCAGTTACGGCAGTGAATGCCGGTCCAAATGCCGCCCCTTTTGGCGTCGCTCCGCACCCGTACCTTGTTGCCGGCGATGGCCGCGTCAACGACTGGACGCTGGAGCTCGCAGCCCAGCGAATCCTGACCGTGACTCATGACCGCCTCATTCCCCTTCACCTCTGTGATCTCGATGCTGGTGATCTTGCCGTGTTTGACTTCCGCACGCCGCGGACTATCGATGACACCTTCATCGACCATGCATTCACTGGCTTCGACCGGGACGATGAAGGCATGGCGACACTTCGATTGATGACGACCGCGGGCAGTGGAGTGGAAATGATCTGGGGTCCCGAATGCCCGTGGGTTCAGGTGCATACGGCTGATCAATTAGTACCCTCGATCGACAGAATTGGACTCGCCGTCGAACCAATGACCTGTCCGCCGGATGCGTTCAACTCTGGAATGAACCTGAACGTCCTTGAGCCATCCGGCTCAACGCGCGCCTCCTGGACGGTTCGTGCAATCGACCAGCTATGCAGACCGCTCCGGAATTGACGCGACTCGCGTCGCCGAATGACCAAACCGGCACACTAGCGCTTGACCGACGATTTCACATACGTTCTGACGCCGGGGTCGCTGAACGCCCGATAGCCGAACGGCTAGCGGCCGTTCCGTCGTAAGAGAGAATGCCTCGGTGCCCACCTCGGTGCCCACCTCGTGGTGTCGACGAGGCACCCCTGGCGCTGGCAGGGGGCAACGCGCAACCCGAATTCGGCCGCATCCTCGCAGTGGCGGGTCATGTGCGATCGTGATAGATCTGGGATATGCACATTTTCCGCGCAGCCTGAGACTCTGCCCGGACATTCACCGTAAATGCACCTCCGAAAGTGAGGGCGGAACTTCCGTCTTTCATGGTCAAAATTTAGGGAGTGAAAGAAATGAAAGCAGTCGTCTATAAAGGCCCCAACGCGGTCAACGTTGAAGACGTTCCGGATGCCAAGATCGAACGCCCCACTGACGTTCTTGTTCGCATCACAGCGACAAATATTTGCGGTTCCGATTTGCACATGTACGAGGGACGCACCGATTTCGAGGTCGGGCGCACCTTTGGTCACGAGAACATGGGTGAGGTCATCGAGATCGGAAACGGCGTCGACGCCGTCAAGGTCGGCGATCGGGTCGTGCTGCCATTCAATATTTCCTGCGGGTTTTGCAAGAATTGCGAACGCGGTTTCACGAACTACTGCATGACCACTCAACCAAACCCGGTCGGCGCGGGCGCCGCCTACGGCTTCGCTGGCATGGGTCCGTATCCCGGCGGGCAGGCCCAAATGCTGCGTGTGCCCTACGGCGATAACAACTGCTTGCGCCTGGGTGAAGACGCGGTAGAAAAGCAAAACGATTACGTGATGCTGTCGGACATTTTCCCTACCGGTTACCACGCTACCGAGATGGCCGGAGTGATCCCCGGTGACACGGTCGTGATTTACGGTGCGGGTCCAGTCGGACTGATGGCCGCCCTGTCCGCCACGATCAAGGGCGCGAGTAAAGTTTGGGTTGTGGATCGACGCCCTGACCGGCTGGCCCTCGCCGAGCAGATCGGTGCGATCGCCATTGATGACTCGAAGACGGACCCGGTTGAGTTCGTTTTGGACCAGACCAAGGGTATCGGCGCGGACCGGGGATGTGAATGCGTGGGTTATCAGGCCCACGACCCCCAGGGCACCGAAGATCCCGCCATGACTCTGAATCGGCTTATCCAGTCCGTGCGCATCACCGGGGGAATCGGCGTTGTCGGAGTCTTCCTTCCGGCAGATCCCGGCGGCTTCGACGATAACGCCAAGCAGGGCAAACTTGCCATTGACTATGGCCTGCAGTGGCTTAAGGGTCAAAGCATGGGCAGCGGACAATGCCCGGTGAAGAAGTACAATCGGCAGTTGCGCGAGCTGATCGCCGCGGGCAAGGCCAAGCCATCCTGGATCGTTTCCCACGAGATCCCCCTCAGCAAAGCCGCGGATGCCTACAAGAACTTTGGCGAACGCACCAACGGTTGGACCAAAGTCATCCTGAAGCCCGAGTAGGCCAACCGATCCTTCGTTGGGTATCCGCGCGTGCGCCGTCGCACGGCTACCCGGGATGAGGCAGCAGCGCGTTCCGCGATGGCGACGACGGCGGCATCCGTGTTGCCGGACATTGCCGCGGGCATAATCGAGGCGTCTGCGACACGCAGTCCGACGATTCCGTGCACCCGCAATTCCGGGGGGCAGCGGCCCGACCGTCATCGGACCGTCGGTGCCCCGGATCACGGCCCTCCGTCGTCTCACCGCGCCGACAGTGCTTCCATGCTCAGCAACATGGTGCCGATTTGCTCGGCGGTGGACCGGCCGCGGTCATCGACCACGCGACCATCGGCCAGGAGGATGATGCGGTCGGCATAGCTGGCGGCCTGCAGCGCGGCGATGACCTGCGTCTGGCTGAGCCGCAGCGCCTCTTCCCAGACGGTGGCGAACGCATCCGAGGTCACCACCTGTTCGGCCGACGAGGTCGCCACGTGCGGTCGAGATCGCCCGCCACACCTTCCGAAATCGGCCGAAGGTGACGAGGTCGGAGCCGGTGCGCGACGACATCCGTCACGCCTGCGGCGAACAGAGGCACTCATTTCAGGGTTCGCTCGTTACTCTCGATGTATCGGCGCCACAACTGCCCTGGCGCCAAGGGAGCGATCACATGTTTGAGAGATTTACCGACCGAGCTCGTCGCGTCGTTGTTTTGGCCCAGGAAGAGGCCAAAATGCTCAACCACAACTACATCGGTACTGAGCACATCCTGCTCGGCCTGATCCACGAAGGCGAGGGAGTTGCGGCCAAGGCCCTCGAGAGCCTGGGTATTTCCCTCGACGCCGTGCGTGAGCAGGTGCAGGACATCATCGGTCAGGGCCAGCAGCAGCCGACGGGGCACATCCCGTTCACGCCGCGCGCCAAGAAGGTTCTCGAACTGAGCCTGCGCGAAGCACTGCAGCTCGGCCACAACTACATCGGCACCGAGCACATTCTGCTCGGCCTCATCCGCGAGGGTGAAGGCGTTGCCGCCCAGGTGCTCGTCAAGCTCGGCGCCGACCTCAACCGGGTGCGCCAGCAGGTCATCCAGCTCCTCTCTGGTTACCAGGGCAAGGAGCAGGTGCAGGTCGGCGCGAACGAGCAGGCGAGCGGTCCGGCGGGCAGCCAGATTCTCGACCAGTTCGGGCGCAACCTCACGCAGGCCGCCCGCGACAACAAACTCGACCCGGTCATCGGGCGCGAGAAGGAGATCGAGCGGGTCATGCAGATCCTGTCCCGCCGGTCCAAGAACAACCCGGTTCTGATCGGTGAGCCCGGAGTCGGCAAGACCGCCGTCGTCGAGGGTCTCGCCCAGGCCATCGTCAAGGGCGATGTACCCGAGACGCTGAAAGACAAACAGCTCTACTCGCTCGACCTCGGCTCGCTCATCGCCGGAAGCCGCTACCGCGGTGACTTCGAGGAGCGGCTGAAGAAGGTCACCAAGGAGATCCGCACCCGCGGCGACATCATCATCTTCATCGACGAGATCCACACCCTCGTCGGTGCCGGTGCCGCTGAGGGCGCCATCGACGCGGCCAGCATCCTGAAGCCTCTCCTCGCCCGAGGCGAGCTGCAGACCATCGGTGCCACCACGATCGACGAGTACCGCAAGCACTTCGAGAAGGATGCCGCGCTCGAGCGCCGCTTCCAGCCGATCCAGGTGGCCGAGCCGTCTCTGCCCCACACCATCAATATCCTCAAGGGGCTGCGCGACCGGTACGAGGCGCACCACAAGGTATCGATCACCGACGGCGCTCTCGTGGCCGCGGCGAACCTGGCCGACCGCTACGTCTCCGACCGGTTCCTGCCGGACAAGGCCATCGACCTGATCGACGAGGCCGGCGCCCGCCTGCGCCTGTCGATCCTGTCCAGCCCGCCCGAGCTGCGCGAATTCGACGAGAAGATCGCCGTGGTGCGCGCCGCCAAGGAGACCGCCATCGAGGAGCAGGACTTCGAGAAGGCCGCCGGCCTGCGCGACGAGGAGAAGAACCTCCTCGGCGAGCGTCTGCGCCTCGAGAAGAAGTGGAAGTCCGGCGACGTCAAGACGACCGCCGTCGTCGACGAGGGCCTGATCGCCGAGGTTCTGGCCCAGGCCACCGGCATCCCCGTCTTCAAACTCACCGAGGAGGAGTCCTCGCGGCTCGTCTTCATGGAGAAGGCGCTGCACCAGCGCGTCATCGGTCAGGAAGAGGCCATCTCGGCGCTCGCCAAGACCATCCGTCGCACCCGTGCCGGACTGAAGGACCCGAAGCGCCCGAGCGGTTCGTTCATCTTCGCGGGCCCCACCGGCGTCGGAAAGACCGAGCTGGCCAAGGCGCTCGCCGAGTTCCTCTTCGACGACGAGGCCGCCATGATCTCCCTCGACATGAGTGAGTACGGCGAGAAGCACACCGTGTCCCGACTGTTCGGCGCCCCTCCCGGGTTCGTCGGCTTCGAAGAGGGCGGCCAGCTCACCGAGAAGGTGCGCCGCAAGCCGTTCTCCGTGGTGCTGTTCGACGAGATCGAGAAGGCCCACCCTGACATCTTCAACTCGCTCCTGCAGATTCTTGAAGAGGGCCGGTTGACGGATGGCCAGGGTCGCGTCGTCGACTTCAAGAACACCGTGATCATCATGACCACGAACCTCGGCACCAAGGACATCAGCGGCGCGCCCGTCGGTTTCCAACTCGAGGGTGACACGTCCACCGGGTACGACCGGATGAGCGGCAAGGTGAAGGAGGAGCTGAAGAAGCACTTCAAGCCCGAGTTCCTCAACCGCGTGGACGAGATCATCGTCTTCCCGCAGCTGACCAAGCCGGAACTGCTCCAGATCGTGGACCTGTTCATCAAGCGCTTGAGCGAGCGCCTGCTCGACCGCGACATGACCGTGGACCTGACCCTCGCCGTGAAGGAGCACTTGATCGAGGTCGGCTTCGACCCCGCACTCGGTGCCCGTCCGTTGCGCCGTGCGATCCAGCGCGAGGTGGAGGACCGCCTGTCGGAAAAGATCCTGCAGGGCGAGCTCAACGCCGGCGACCACGTGCACGTGGATTACGTGGGTGGGGAGTACATCTTCACCACGACGGTGCGCGCCTCCGCCGTAGCCGTCGGCGTCAACACCACGGCCGCAATCGGCACGGGGCCGGGCTCACCCGACCTCGCGGTGACCAGCGAGTAGCGGTAACCCGTTGGACAGGGCCCGGCGGAAACATCCGCCGGGCCCTGTCTCGTGCTCGTCCGGCCCCGACTCCCTGACGAATTCGACGGAGATTTTGCTCCTGCGGGCCTGTTTCGGGCTCAAAACGGGCAGATTCGGCAAAATCTCCGTCGAATTCGCTCCCCCCACAGCTGCCTAGACTGGATTGGTTGGTTCGCGTGAGTGAACCGAGAGAGATCGGTGGGCAGCGAATGCAGGAGTTTTTGGTGCGCCGGGCACGCACCACCGATGTGCCTCGAATCCAGGCTCTCGTGGCGCCGCTGGTGCAGGAGCGCATTCTGCTCGGCAAGGAAAGCGTCGTCTTCTATGAGGCGGTGCAGGAATTCCGGGTGGTCGAGGATGCCGACGGCAATCTGATCGGCTGCGGCGCCCTGCACGTGATGTGGGAGGACCTGGGCGAGGTGCGCACCCTCGCCGTGACCACCGACCGGCTCGGCCATGGCGTCGGCCACGCGCTGATGGACCGGCTCGAAGCGGATGCTCGCGAGCTCGGCCTCAGCCGCCTTTTCTGCCTGACCTTCGAGGTGCCATTTTTCGCCCGGCACGGCTTCACCGACATGGGCTCCGAAACGGTCGACCCGCAGGTGTACACCGAGCTCGTGCGCTCGCACGATGAGGGTGTCGCCGAGTTCCTCGACCTGGCCCGGGTCAAGCCGAACACGCTCGGCAACACCCGGATGGTCAAGCGGCTCGACTGACCGTCTGGAAGCTGGCCGCAGTGGGCAGAAGACAGCGAGAGACTACCCGTTCAGGTGCCGCTCAGGTGAGGGACGTTCTGGAGATTTCTGCTCATCCGAGCGAAACGCCCAAATTCACTGATTGTTACTTCGCAGGTAGCGCACTGGCAACACCGCCTCCGTAGCATGGCGATCACTGTCGATCGTTAATAGCTGAGGAAAACTATGTCGCCTGCACCGAACAGCCGTCTGAAACTGGCTTTTTCTGCTCTACTCGGAGTGGGGCTGGTCGCCAGCCCCCTGGTGGCCCTGCCCGCCTTCGCCGACGTCGGCGGCACCGGGGTCGTGATCAACGAGGCCTACCTGAACGGCGGCAGCACGGGAGCGACCTACCTCAACAAGTTCGTCGAGCTCTACAACCCCACGGACGCTGCCGTCTCCCTCGATGGCACCTCGCTGCAGTATCGGTCGGCCACAGGCGCGGCAAACCCGTCCGGCACGCTTGCACTGAGCGGCTCGATCCCCGCCAAGGGGTACTACCTGGTGCAGGGAACGGCCAACTCGACCAGCGGCGCGGCGCTGCCCACCACCAACGCCACCCTCGGCTTCTCTTTCGGCGGCGGAGGCGGAACCCTCTTCCTCGCCAGCCAGGCCACGCAGCTGACGGCCCCGGCCACGGGATCCCTCCTCAACGCCCCGGGCGTCATCGACCTACTCGGCTACGGCACGTCGCTCACGTTCGAGACCACGGTGGCGTCCGCCGCATCCGTCACCACCGCGCTCACCCGCGCCACGGGCCTCGACACCGACGTCAACTCGGCCGACTTCATCGTCGCGGCTCCCACCCCGACGAACGCCGCAGGCGAGACCGCGGCGACCCCGGTCGACCCGACCGCGACGCCCACCCCGACGCCCACCGCGACGACTCCGCCCGTGCCTGCCGCCGCCCTTGCGATCAACGAGATCCAGGGCTCCACGGATGCCGGCGCCCAGACCGGCAAGGTCGTCACGACGACCGGCGTCGTCACCGCCACATATCCCACGGGCGGTTTCAAAGGCTTTTACCTGCAGACCCCCGGCACCGGCGGCGCGGTCGACCTGACCACGCACACCGCGTCCGACGGCCTCTTCGTCTACACGAACGCACTGGCCGCCCCGGTCACGGCCGGCGACTACGTCTCCGTCACCGGCACCGCGAGCGAGTTCTTCGGCCTCACCCAGATCACGATCACCGCGCTTAGCGATGTGACCGCGTTGGACAAGGCCGGGATCGTCGGGCCGGTGCCGGCCACGGTCGGCCTCCCGTCAACGGATGCCGCACGTGAGTCTCTCGAGGGCATGCTCGTCTCCCCGCAGGGCGACTTCACCGTCACCAACAACTACGCGACCAACCAGTACGGCGAGATCGGCCTCGCGGCCGGAACCACCCCGCTCGTCGGCCCGACCGTCACCGCCCGCCCGGGAACGGACGCGTACACCGCGGCCGTCGCCGGCAATAAGGCGCGCGCGGTCACCCTCGACGACGGCGCCACCACCAACTTCTTGTCCAGCATCAACAAGGACAAGCCCGTCCCCTACCTTTCGACGACCAGCCCGGTGCGCATCGGTGCGGCCGTCACGTTCGCGACGCCGGTCATCTTCGACTTCCGCAACAGTGCCTGGAAGTTCCAGCCGACCACCGAACTGGTGCCTGCGACTGCCGCAGCCGTGCAGCCCGCAACCTTCGCCGACACCCGCACCGCGGCACCTCGATCGGTGGGCGGCGACATCCGTCTGGCCACCTTCAACGTGCTCAACTACTTCGCCACCACCGGGGACTCGATCACCGGCTGCAGCTACTACACCGACCGGGCCGGCACGCCGATCACGGTCAACAGCGGATGCGACGCCCGCGGCGCGGCCACCCAGGTCAGTTTCGAGCGCCAGCAGGCAAAGATCGTCTCGGCGATCAACGCCCTCGACGCCCACGTCATCACGCTGGAAGAGATCGAGAACTCGGCCCGCTTCGGCAAGGACCGCGACTTCGCCCTCGCCAACCTCGTCACCGCCCTGAACACCGACGCGGGCAGCCCGGTTTGGGCGTTCGTACCGTCACCGGCCGCCCTCCCGGCCAGCGAAGATGTCATCCGCACCGCATTCATCTACAAGACCGCCGCGGTCGAAACCGTCGGCGGATCGACCATCTTCGACGACGCCGCGTTCGTGAACGCCCGCCAGCCGCTCGCCCAGGCGTTCCAGTTGGTCGGCGACGCCGGCAGCAGCTTCCTCGCGATCGTCAACCACTTCAAGTCGAAGGGTTCCGGAACCGGCGCCGACGCCAACACCGGCGACGGCCAGGGAGCCTCGAACCTGTCCCGCGTGAACCAGGCGACCGCGCTCGTCAAGTTCGCCGACACGCTGAAGACCAGTACCGGCATCGCGCGCGTCTTCCTCACCGGCGACTTCAACGCCTACGACCAGGAAGACCCGATTAAGGTCATCACCGACGCGGGCTACCTCAGCCAGGAGGCCAAGACCGGCGAGTACACCTACGCGTTCGGTGGCACCGTCGGCTCGCTCGACCACGTGTTCGCGTCGCCCGAGGCGAATGCCGCGGTCACCGATGTGGACGTCTGGAACATCAACTCGGTCGAGTCCGTTGCGCTCGAGTACAGCCGCTACAACAACAACGTCACCGACTTCTACGTGGCCGACGCGTTCCGCTCGTCGGACCACGACCCGGCGATCGTCGGGTTGGACCTCGCCAGCCCCACCGACGTCGACATCAACCTGCTCAACATCAACGACTTCCACGGGCGCATCGACGGCAACACGGTGAGGTTCGCCGGAACGATCGAGCAGCTCCGCGCGGAATACGGAGACGCGTCCACTTTGTTCCTCTCCGACGGTGACAACATCGGCGCCTCCCTGTTCGCCTCGGCGTCGCAGGGCGACAAGCCCACCATAGACGTGCTGAACGCGCTCGGCCTCAAGGCCTCGGCCGTGGGCAACCACGAGTTCGACCAGGGCTTCGCCGACCTCACCGGGCGCGTCGCCGACGCCGCCGACTTCGAGTACCTCGGCGCGAACGTCTACCTGCTCGGAACGACGACCCCGGCGATGCAGGAATATGCGATCTTCGACGTCGACGGCGTCTCGGTCGGTGTGATCGGCGCCGTCACCAAGGAGACCCCGGCGCTGGTGTCGCCGAACGGGATCGCGAGCCTGAGCTTCGGTGACCCGGTAGCCGCGGTCAACCGGGTCTCGGCCCAGCTCACCGACGGTGACCCGGCCAACGGCGAAGCCGACGTGCTGATCGCCGAGTACCACGAGGGTGCCAGCGCCGGAACGCCGGACAACGCGACCCTCGAGCAGGAACTCGCCCTCACCGACAGTGCGTTCGCAGTGATCGTCACGCAGACCTCAGCCGAAGTCGACGCGATCTTCACCGGCCACACGCACAAGCAATACGCGTGGAACGCACAGCTGCCCGGTGCGCCCGCCGGCGTCACCCGCCCGGTGCTTCAGACCGGTAACTACGGTGAGAACATCGGCCAGGTCGTGCTGAACTACGACATTGCCTCCGGTGACACCACGACCGTGAAGAACCAGAACGTCAAGCGCTCGGTCACCGCCGACGCCACCCTGGTCGCCGCCTACCCGCGGGTCGCCTTGGTGAAGACAATCACGGATGCCGCGCTCGCCCAGGCGGCCGTCATCGGCAACCAGCCGATCGGCTCCGTCACCGCCGACATCACCCGCGCCTGCCTCGGTGGCACCGCACCGTGCGCGGAGAACCGGGCCGCACCATCGGTGATGGGCACCCTGGTGGCCAACTCGCTGCGCGAATCGCTGGCTGACCCGCTCAAGGGCGGCGCCGAAATCGGCGTGGTCAACCCCGGCGGCATGCGCGCCGAGCTGCTACTCGCACCGGACGGCGTCGTCACCTACGCCGAGGCCAACGCGGTGCTGCCGTTCCTGAACAACCTGTGGACGACCAGCCTCACCGGGGCCCAGTTCAAGACGGTTCTGGAGCAGCAGTGGCAACGTGACGCGGCCGGCAACATTCCGAGCCGTCCGTACCTGCAGCTGGGCCTCTCCGACAACGTCAACTACACGTTCGACGCGAGCCGGACCGAGGGTGACCGCATTACGGGCATCTGGATCGACGGCTCGGCAATCGACCCGGCGCGCTCCTACCGGGTCGGCTCGTTCAACTTCTTGCTCACCGGAGGCGACAACTTTCGGGAGTTCAAGAACGGAACGGGCACGCGCGACTCCGGTCTCGTCGACCGGGACGCGTGGATCTCCTACATCACGGCCAAGAGCCCGCTGACACCGTCGTTCGCCACCCGCCAGGCCAGTGTCACCGGTGTCCCGACCGTGGCGGTCGAACGCGGCGCTTCGGTCACGTTCACCGTGGGCAACCTGAACTTGAGCTCGCTCGGCGCCCCGAAGAACACGGCGCTGTCGTTGGTCTGGGCCGGCAGCAATGTCGGCCTGGGCACGGCATCCGTTGACGCAACGGGTGCGGCGACGGTCACCGTCACGGTTCCGCAGGATGCCGCGGCGAACAGCGTGGTCGAACTCACCACCACGGAGTCCGGCACGATCGTGCGGGTGCCGATCACGGTCGTTGTGCCGGTTCCGCCGACGACTGAACCGGTCGCCGCCAGTCCGAAGGCGCTGACCAAGGCGCTCAAGAACGCGATCGTCACGGACGCGGCCACGTATGCCGTGGGTGCTCCGGTCACGGTCGACGTCGGAGGGGCGCGTGCCGGTGAGTTCGTCTCCGTGTCGCTGCAGTCCAAGCCGGTGGAGAACCTGGGCGGTTGGCTGCTGGTGAACGCGCAGGGTGAGGTTAGCACGACTCTGCCGGCCGACACCCGTGCGGGCAAGTACAAGCTGGTCGTGCAGGACGAGACCGGTATCGTGCTCGGCTGGACCGAGATCAGGGTCGACAAGGCGCCGCGCGGCCGGTAGGACCGCCCGGAGCAAACCGGACCGGCGCGGAACCGAGCCTCTCGAGGCCGGCCGCGCCGGTTCGGCGTTTCCTGCCCGACACGCGCTCGACACGCACAGCATTGCCGGGGGCGCCGGTATACCTCGTTAGCCTTGGGTAATGTCGACGATCAAACATCCGGTCGGCCCCCAGTCCAGCAAGGTGTACTGGCGCCGTCGTCTCGTGGTGGGCCTCGGCCTGCTCATCGTGCTCGCCCTCCTCATCCTGGTCATCTCGTCCATCGTGCGCCCGGCCGCCGGCCCCGGTGTGCCCGGCAGCACTCCGACGCCCGCGGCCGAGGCTGCCGGGGCGGGGGTCTCCGCCTCCGACCCGGCGGCCGACCCGGCCGCGTGCGACCCCGCATCCGTGCAGATCGAAGCGACCACCGACGCGGTCAGCTACGAACCGGGGGCGCAGCCGATGCTCTCGCTCAGCGTCACCAACATCGGCGACGTGCCGTGCGTGCTGAACGCGGGCACGGCGACGCAGGTGTTCACGGTGTCGAGCGGCACGGATGTCTACTGGACGTCGACCGATTGCCAGCAGGAGGCAGGCGACGCCGACGTCACCCTGCAGCCGGACGAACCCGTGAGTTCCGGCGAAGCGATCGCCTGGGACCGCACCCGTTCGAACCCGGAGACCTGCGGCGAAGCCAGCCGCGATGCCGCGCCGGCCGGGGGAGCGGCCTACAACCTGACCGTGAGCGTCGACGGCATCGAGTCGGCGAATCCGAAGCAGTTCTTCCTCTCCTGAACCGGCCCGGCCGCCGTTCGCTCGTGGCGTGCCCGCGAAGGGTCGGATTCGTCGTGACACCACCGCGCCAACTGGTTAAATGGAATCCGTGACTGACGTTTCTCCACCGACGAATTCCCCTGCCCTCGCTGCCGCTCTGGCCGCTCAGGATGTGGTCGCCGTGGCCTATGCCCTGCGCAACGACGTGATGATCGTGCCGCAGCTGGTCGTCAATGGGCAGGCGGAACAGGTGCGGGTCTTCGGCCGTGAAGGCACCGACCGACGGATGCTGCTGCTCTTCTCCTCCGCCGAGAACTACGCCCGCATGGTTCCCGACGAGATCGATCCGCAGATCATGGTCGGCGACGCGCAGTGGCTTCGCGAATTCCTCACCGTGCACCAGCAGGTGCTCGAGATGGTGTTCTTCGACGTCGCCGGTCCCCATGTCATGCAGGCCGCACCGGCGGACCTGATGCGCGCCCTCGGCCCACTGCCCGGCGAGGAAGAACTCGGCGCGAGCAAAACCGGCCGGTAGCGCCCGACTGACCCCCTCAGGCTGGGGGTCCCCAGACACCCGGCCACGTAGTCGGCCCGCGCTAGGCTGGCGCTAGACAGTGTTCGGCCCGCTCCCGAAGCGGAATCCGACGGACTTTTCACGGTCAGCATTCGGCCTGTCAGGGAGCAGGTCAGAGTGGTGGGGACCGAACAGGATCCGACCGACGCCCGCCTCGCGGGCATCGAGCGACAGTACTGGATCGATCGCAATGTCGCCCTCCAGGACGCCGAGGCCTGGCTCGCCGATCTCGGCGACGGGGAGCACGGAGCGACCGCACGACGGCTGCAGGTTGTCGTCGCGGCCGTGCGCATCCGTCGCGGCGACCCGAGTCAAAGCGCCGTTGACGTGCAACAGATCTTGAGCTGGGCGGAGCAGCACGGCGAGCTCGCCCTGCAGTCGCGCTGTCACGACGTGCTCGGTTCCGTGTTCGAGATGGTGGGCGACCGCGCCCTGGCCCTGGAACACGCCGTCGCCGCGAACGACCTGCTCGAGGAGTCGGAGGTTCCACTCATGCGTGCAGCCGCCCGCAAGTGCCTGGCGGACGCGCTGGGCTCGGCCGGGTCCCTCGACGAGGCGCGCCGCCGCTACGACGATGCCCTCCGCCTCGTGATCGATGACCCCGAGACCATCATCCGCTACAACATCCTGAACAATCTCGCCTACACCGAGTACCTGGCCCATAACCAGGTCGAGGCCCTCGCGGCCGTGGAACAGCTGATCGGCCTGTCCGAGGTGGGCGACCGGCAGATCGGCATGTACGCCCTCGACACGGTCGCGCGCGTCTATCTGACGGCGGGGCGGCTGGACGAGGCGGAAGCGAAGCTGCTGCCGGCTATGGACCCGGCCGTGGGCAACTTGCATCCCGACGGGTCCGCGGTGGCCCTGGTCACGCTGGCCGAGATCTATCGCACGCAGGGCAAGCTGGTCCGAGCGCAGACCGTCATCGACCGGTGCCGCGAGCTGTCCCAGCGGTTCGGGCTCACCCGCTGGTCGACGGAAGCGGCCAGGGAGCAGGCCGAGATCCATGCGGCCAACGGCGATTTTCGCGCCGCGTTCGAGGCGTACCGGCACTTCCACGAACAGTCCGAGGCGCTCGGTGCGAGCGAGAACGAGTCGCGCGGGCGCATCCTCGAGGCCATGTTCCAGACCGCGGAGTCCCGCCGAGAGAGCGAGCGGTACCGAGAGCTGGCTGAGCGCGATCCGCTCACCGGGCTGCACAACCGCCGGTTCGTCGACGAGCACCTCAGCGCCGCGTTGATGCGCCTGCGCGAGGGTGGGCCGAGCGTGGCCATCGCCATGGTCGACCTCGATCACTTCAAGCGCATCAACGACACCCTGTCGCACGAGGTCGGCGACACTGTGCTCCGTGAGGTGGGCAGCATCCTGATCGCGGCTGCGGCATCCGCGGCCGACGGCATCGCCGCACGCCTGGGCGGCGAGGAATTCCTCCTGATCATGCCGGGGATTGACGCCACCGAGGCGCACCGGCGTTTCGAGGCGGTCTGCCGCTCGATCGCTGATCACGACTGGTCGCCGATCACCGGCGCCCTGCCGGTGACCGCGAGTCTCGGGATTGCCCTGGCGCCTGCCGACGGCCAGCAGAGCTCTGACCTGCTGCGCGCCGCCGATGTGCGTCTGTACGTGGCCAAACGCGACGGTCGCAATCGGGTCGTTCACGCCGCCATCGTCTCCACGTCGACCCCGGAGGCGGAACTGCTCGAGGCCCGATGATCACGGTGGGTCGGGCTTCCCGCTGGTCGAGCGCCCGCTGGTTGAGCTCGTCGAGACCCCGGTGACCCGAACCTGCCGCTCGCCCGGGACATCCGTGGCGGCCCGCGCCGGATGCTCCCTGCTAGAACGCGCGGTCGAGCTCGGCGTCCCGTGCGGACTGGCCGGTCGCGATCGCCGCGGCGACCGCGGTGCCGATTGCGCCGGCCTCGGCATCGAGTCGGATGGTGAAGCCGAGCCGGGCGGCCTCGGCTGCGCGCAGCTTGGCCGCTGACACCGGTCGCACCTCGCCGGCGAGGCTGATCTCGCCGAACGCCACGGCCCCTTGAGCGATCGGCTTGTCCTTGAACGCGGACGCGATGGCGAGGGCGATGGCGAGGTCGGCGGCCGGTTCGGTGAGACGGATGCCGCCTACGGTCGACACGTAGACATCCATGCTGCCCAGCCCCGACAGGCTCGCCCGGCGCTCGAGCACCGCGAGGAGCATCGCCACCCGTGAGGAGTCCACCCCGTTGGTGACGCGGCGGGGGTTCGGGGCCTGGGTCTTGATCACCAGAGCCTGCACTTCGACCGGCATCGCCCGGCGGCCCTCGAGCGCCACCGTGACGCAGGTGCCGGACACGGGGGTGGAGCCGCGGCTGAGGAACAGCGCGCTCGGGTCGGGCACCTCGGCGATGCCGTCGCCGGTCATCTCGAAGCAGCCCACCTCGTCGGTCGAGCCGAACCGATTCTTGAGCGCCCGCACGAAGCGCAGCGCGCTCTGCCGGTCACCCTCGAACTGGCACACTACGTCGACAAGGTGTTCGAGCAGGCGGGGGCCGGCGATCGAGCCGTCTTTGGTGACGTGCCCGACGAGCAGGATGGGCAGGTTGCGGTCTTTGGCCACCCGGATCAGCGTGGAGGCCACCTCCCTCACCTGGCTGGGCATGCCCGCAAGGCCGTCGGAGAGCGAGCTGGCCACCGTCTGCACCGAGTCGACGATGACGAGGTTGGGTTGAATGGCGTCGATCTGGCCGAGGATGGTGGCCAGGTCGGTCTCGGCGGCGATGTACAGCTCGGGTTGCAGCGCCCCGGTGCGCTCGGCGCGCAACCGCACCTGGCTGACCGATTCCTCGGCGCTGACGTAGAGCACGCGGGACTTGGCAGCCGCTGCCTTGGAGGCCACCTCGAGCAGCAGTGTCGACTTGCCGACGCCGGGCTCGCCGCTGAGCAGGATTACCGAGCCCGGCACGATGCCGCCGCCCAGCACCCGGTCGAACTCGGCGATGCCGGTGGGCCAGTGCGAGACGGCCGTGGTGTCGACGTGGGTGATCGGGCGGGCAACGCCCGCGCCGGTGACGCTGGCCGGCTTGAGCGCGCGGGCCAGGCTCGCCTTCACGGTGGTGTCCACCACGGTGCCCCACTGCTGGCATTCGCCGCAGCGGCCTGCCCACTTCAGGGTGGTCCAGCCACACTCGGTGCAGCGGAAGGAGGAAACGGGTCTGGCCATTCTGCGAGCCTAGCTCGGGCCGCTGACACCACCCGATTCCGAAGTGTTCGCCACCGGAGTCGACGCGGGTTCCGGCGTGGGGGAGGGCCGGCCGGCCGGCACGGCCAAGGGCAGGCCGGCTGCCGCGTGTGCCGATGAGGGCAGGCCGGCAGGCGCGTTGGGGGCATCCGGCCCGGCCAGGTCGGCAGGCCGGATGCCCCGCACCAGATGAGCGCTCAGCGCCGGAACGAACGCCTCGGCCCAGGCCCGGTAGCCGCGGTTATTGGGGTGGAACAGGTCGCCCGCGACGTGCGTGGCGACGCTGCGCAGCCCGAGCCGCTTCGTCGTGGCGTGGAGCGGTACCACGCGTAGCTGGTGCTCCGCGGCCACCTGGCGGATGATGCGGTTGGCGACGGCGACCATCCGTTCGTTGCGGGGCAGGTGGAAGCAGGGCAGGTCGGCGACCAGGGCGTGCGGGGGCAGCGCCGCGCAGACCTGCCGGATGCCGGCCTCGAAGACGGCGGCGTCCCAGAGGGCGATGTCGTTGGCGCCGATCGCGACCGTGACGATGTCAGGGGTGAGCTTCACGAACGTGGGCAGCTGGTCGCGCACAGCCATTTCGACGGTGGCGCCCGACACGCTCAGGTTCACCACGCGCACCGAGCGGCCGGTGGAGAGACGGATGTGGTCGGTCAGGATTCCGACATAGCCGCGGTGCGGGGAACTCGCCCCGATCCCCTGCGCGGCACTGTCTCCGATGACGGCGTAGATCAGCTCGCCCTTGTCTTTCGCGCGGGCGCGCCACCAGAGAGAGTGCACCGGCAGGGTCTCATTGAGAATCACCGAGCTCTCGGCGATGCGACGCTGGAAGCCCCGGTAGTTGACCACGGCGGCGGCGCCGAGGCCGGCCGCTGTGGCCAGGGTTCCGGCAGTGAGGGCAAGGGAACGGAGCCTGTGGTTCGCGGTGATCACCCGGTGAGAATACCGCTTCGTGCTGGGTTCTCGTCGTTCAGGGCCGTTCGGGGCCGTTCAGACACGGATGTTCGCCGCCGCGATTCGCGCAAGGCCCCCGATTTCAACTAAACTCTTCCTCGGTACCGTGTCCGAGCGGCCGAAGGTGCAACTCTCGAAAAGTTGTGTGGGGGAGACTCCACCGTGGGTTCAAATCCCACCGGTACCGCCACAGAAAACCCCCTGCAGCCCAGTGTTTCATTGGGAAGCAGGGGGTTTTTTCTTGCCTGGATTTGCCCAGCGGTAACGCAGCGGTAACGGAACATCTGTGCGCGGGTGTGAGCAAGTGCGAATTGAGGCATGTGGTGAGTGGTGAACCACATAACTGCGTAGCCCGTACCCTTCCTGGCGACGACCTCCATGGTGGACTGCGGCGGCTCGAGAGCGGCCGATTCAAGGTCCTCGCATCGGTCACGGCGAGGGGTGCGCTGCCGGTGAGCGCATGGAGAGACGCGGTCTCGACGCGCCCAATGTGTCGGGGCATGTGTTGTTCGGCCGATGTCTCCCAAATACACACCCCTACACATTTACCCTCGTCGGAATGTGTAGGTGTCCAGAAGTTGTGCGACCCATACGAGACAAGGGAAGCGGGCATACCCAGCTTCAAGGGTCGTACACATTCTCTCGACGACAACTCAAGTTCAGGAACCCCCTACGTGTCAGGGTGAGTTGAGGCCAGTAGCTCAGAGCAAGTCCGCCGTTTGACGTAGGGCGAGAACCAGGAAGTCC